>CAZRNK010000072.1:0-3747 GCA_964601435.1 uncultured Oscillospiraceae bacterium
AGTAATTGACCCACAGAGGCGCGCTGGCGCCCAGGCTCTGCATGCCCAGGAGGGCCTCATGGAGCTCTTCATAGGTCTCCGGTACATCCATCCCCAGCTCGTCCAGCATGGTCTTGGAAATCAATGTACCTTTATCCCGATAGCTGTTTTCAATCAGATTATAGAATGCACCCATGCTTCCGGCCGGCGTCAAAACATCCTTTTCCGCCCCGAGTTCTGCCACGGCAGCCAGATAATCCGGCGCATACTCGTTTATCAAATCCGTCAAATCCAGGATGATTTCATCCTCGATGGCCTGATCCAGGCCGCCGGTGTACTGGGTGTCAAAGTTGCTCATCAAATCATAGTACTCTCCGCCCGCAATCACCAGGGCAAAGGCCGTAGCGCCCTCATTGCCGGGAACACAGACAGACTCCACGTAGACGTTGGCCATCTCATAAATCTCGGTGAGCACCGGGTGGTCCTGCCAGCCGTCGATGTAGGAGAGTACGGTCGGGTTAAAGGTGTCCCAAATGGTGAGCGTCTCCTCTTCTTCCACCAGCGGCAGGCCGCTGGCTGCCTCCTCCGTGGCTTCGGTGGTCTCGGGCTCCTCCGCCGCAGCCTCCGTCTCGGCAGGCGCCTCAGTCGCAGTCTGCGCCTCGGTGGGGGCCGCTGTATCTTCCGTCTCTGTCCCGCCGCAGGCAGCAAGCAGAGAAATCAGCAGTGCCGCCAGCGCGACCAGAGCCAAAAATCGTACAGAACGTTTCATGCAATTGCTCCTTCCTTCCGTTTAACAGGCGTGCCGGTAACCGGCAACATGTAATATAAGTATATTACAAGACTGTTAAACCCGCAATTGCCTGGTTGCTCACAGGAGAATGAACTAAAAAGTACATACAGCAGCCATTTTTCGCCTTTTCACCCGTGATTTTCTTCAATCAGGGTCTCCCGGCAGCAGTGAAGCAGCCAGTCCAACCCCTTATTCTGGTTATTCCGGTTCCAGGCCAGGGACACCCGGCAAGGAACGTCTACCTGCAAAAATCCAAACTTCCGGTTATCCAACACCCGGCACCAGTTATCCAGAAATGTAAAGCCTGTGCCGCTCTCCACACTGTTAATAACACTGTCCATATTGGGCAGCTCCCGAAAGCCGTATTCAATGTCCAGCTCCCGGCACAGCTGCTTGCATTTCTCAGAAGAAATCAGGCTGGGCCGCTCCGGACTCACTGCGAACAGGGCGCAGCCGCTGAAGTCGGATATCTCTGCCCGCTCCTTTTTCGCCGCCGGATGCCGCGCAGAAAAAAGAAGTGTATAGGATATTTCTGTCAAATCTTCATACTCAACATTTTGCAGATTCAGCAACATCTCCCGGGGGCAGATGCAGGCATCCAGGCTCCCGTCCTCCAGCCCCTTGCACAGGGAATTCACATCATACAGCTCATTTTTCAGATAAGACGGGCTGTCAACCGATTCATTATTGACGGCAATCTCCCGGAGCTTCCAGGATAAATCCCACTCCCGGGGCACCCCCAGGGTAATGGCATTCTGGAACTTGCCGTCCAGTTCCCGGGCCAGGTTCAAAGCGTTGGAAAAGGCATTCTTCTGCCGGAGAAAATATTCATAAAATACCTCCCCTGCCGGCGTCAGCTCCGAGCCTTTGCCGGAGCGGAAAAACAGAGAAACTTTCAGCTCCTGCTCCAGGGCCAGAATCTGCTTGCTGATTGCAGATGGCGTCACATACAGTTCCTGTGCACTGCGGCCGATGCTCCCCGTCCGGGCAACAGACAAAAAATATTCCTCTTGCAGCCAGTTCATTTCCGTTTTCCCTTTCCTTTCTCTGTATCCCTTTCACACCGCAGAGCCGCTGCCGCTGTCTCTGTAAAGACCATTTTATCCCTTCTCCAACCCCATGTAAACTCTATTTTTTCACAGTTGTATGATTCTGGAAAAGCAAGCGGCGGCATTCCAGCAAAAATCGGACAATGACAAAGAAAAAATGCGAAAAAAACTTGCAATTGTTTTTTTCTTATGGTAACATATAGGCTGTTCTGATATGGAAACCAAGGGAAAGGATGAATTCATACATGCAGATTTTTCTCACCATTCTCCAGCTGCTGGCAGGGCTGTTCCTTACAGTTGTCGTCCTGCTCCAGTCTGGTAAGCGTTCCGGTCTCTCCGGCGCCATTGCCGGCGGTGCAGATACCTTTATGACCAAGACAAAGGCCCGGACCATCGACGGCAAGCTGGCCAAAATGACCAAGTGGGTCGCCCTGGCCTTTATCATTCTGACGCTGATTCTGAATCTGATTTAACCCTTTTCCTGAAAATGAATAATAAAAACGGAGAATTGCAGCAGACTGCAATTCTCCGTTTTTTTCTCGAAAAGGGCGCGTTACCGCTCCAGAATCAGCTTCCGCGTCCGCCACTTTCCGCTGTAGAAATACACCATCTGCACAGCGGCGCTTCCCAGCCGGGCTAGGGCATTCCCATAGAAATACCCCACCAGCCCCATACCCAGGACTTCCCCCAGAAGGATGCTGCCGCCCAGGCGTATGACCACGCCGTCCAGCAGTCCAACCAGCAGTCCCAGGGTGGAAAAACCGCTGCCTGTCACCATAGCGCCAAAGGGCCCCATCAGGGCGGAGCCAATAAAGGCCCAGCATTGAATGCGCAAATACAGCGGAGCCATTTCCAAAACAGCGGCATCGCTGCTGAACAGGGAGAAAACCTGCTCCGGAAACAGGAGGGCCACCGCACAGTTCACGGCACACAGGACTGCGTTGAGGGCAAGGCCGATATAGACAATCCGCTTTGCCCGGTCGTGCTTGCCCGCTCCAAGGTTTTGCCCAATCATGGCGCCGCCGGCGTTGTTAAAGCCATTTGTGATAATGCTGGAAATGTTCTGAATTTTGTTTCCCACGCCTGTGACAGCAGACGCCACGACCCCATAGCTGTTGATATAGGCATTGACAAACAGCAGGGAGAAGTTAATCGCCACATGCTGAATTGAGAGGGGCAGCCCCACCCGCAAAAGTCCCAGAAGTTTATCGCGGCGGATGCGGAAGCTCTCCAGGGAAAAATCAAAGCCGAAGCTCTCCCGGTGGCGGTAGAGGAATACCACAGAGCACACAACCGAGAGCCCCTGTCCAGCTACCGTGGCCACTGCCGCCCCGGCAGCGCCCCAGGAAAACACGCCCACCATCAGCAAATCCAGCACCAGATTCACAACCGCCGCAATGGCGATGAACAGCAGGGGACGCTTGGAGTCCCCCATGCCCCGAAGCACTGCACTGACACAGTTATACCCGAAGATAAAGGGCAGCCCCAGGCAGCAGATGAAAACATAACTCTTCGCCTGGTCGTATGCTTCCGCAGGCGTATTCAGCACCTGGACCATCCACTCATGAATTCCCAGCCCCAGCACCATAAAAATGACAGAAGTTATCATAATAACAGAAAACAGCGTCCCAACCGTCTCCCGGATGCCTTTTCTGTCCCCCATACCCACTTGCTGGGAGATGATAATCTGCCCGCCGGCGGTAAAGCCCATACACAAATTGGTGAAAAAGTGGAGCAGCTCCCCGCCTGTACTCACGGCCGAGAGGCCATGGGCCCCGACAAAATGGCCCACAACCACCATGTCCACCGTATTATAGAGCGTCTGGAGCAAGTTTGCCAGAATCATGGGAATTGCAAAGGGGACCAGCTGGCGCAGGATGCTGCCCTGGGTCATGTCGTGAATCAGCGTCTTTTCCGTCTGCATGCGGC
>CAZRNK010000072.1:3847-8645 GCA_964601435.1 uncultured Oscillospiraceae bacterium
GCAATGGTGGACAAGATGGCGTTGCCCACCCCCAGGCAGGCCGCATTATAGGCACAGAACAGAGACTGACCGAAATTGTTGACCAACTGGATTTTTAAATATGTGGCACACAGGGCAACAACCGCCGGGTCGCTGTCAAAAATCCGCACCAATTGCTCGGAAAACAGAAAAATCACCACAACCGCTACCGCACAAATGGCCAAATCAATCCGCAGGCAGATATCCACCACCTGCTTTACCCTGTCCATCCTGCCGGCACCGGCGTTCTGTCCCGCCATGGAGGTGCCCGCCGTACCCACTGCCTGATAGGGCATAATAAAGATGCTGGTAATCTTGTCTCCCACGCCCACCGTGGCGGAGGCCACCACCCCGTAGACGTTTACCAAAGAGAGCACATAGGCCAGGGAGAGATTGATTGCCGTCATCTGCACAATCTGGGGAATCCCCATACGGCAGAGCTCTTTCAGCCAGCTTTTGCGGACGGCAAAGCTCTTGCGCTTAAAGTCAAAGACGAAGCTCTCCCGCCTGCGATAGAGGTAAACGAAGCCAAAAAGTGCGCTCAGCCCCTGGGACAGGGCTGTGGCAATGGCCGCGCCTCCGGCTCCCATATTGAAGGGTCCAACCAGAATAATGTCCAGCACAATGTTGACAACAGATGCAATCCCCACAAAAATCAGCGGCCGAGTGGAGTCCCCAAGGCCACGCATGACAGCACTGATGGCATTATATAAAAATACAAATACCATGCCGGCGCTGGTATACATCATATAGCTCCGCGCCTGGTCAAAGACCTCCGCAGGGGTGTTCATCAGCCCCAGGGCAAAGTCACAGATGCAGATGCCAATAATCCCGAAAATCACGCCTGCAATTGCAGAGACTGTCAGCATCGTCCCGATTACCTGCTTAAGTCCCTCCCTGTTTCCGGCTCCCAGAAGCTGGGCTACCACAATCTGCCCGCCGCCGGAAAAACCAATGCCCACCATGGTGAGGAAATAGGCCACCTGGCTGCCCACCGTAACGGCAGAAATCCCTTGGCTGCCGTCAAACTGGCCCACCACCAGGGTGTCCACCAGGCTGTAGAGCACCTGCAGGACGTTTGCCAGGAGCAAGGGCGCGGCAAAACGCAAAAGGGAGTGGAGTACCTTCCCTTCCGTCAAATTCCTTCCAAATTCTTTTGCCATATCACCCTCTGCTTATGCGTAGCGCGCCCGCTCGCCCCCAATCAGCTTGGGGCGGGTAGTGGCAGCTGTTACTGCGGCGTGGCCAATCTGCTTCACAGCCAACCGGCGGGGCACTGCCACAGCCTTCAGGTGCATGCCAATGAGCGTATTGCCAATATCCATACCCGCCGCTGCTTTCACCGCCTCTACAGCCACGGGGTTGTCCATGGCTGCCCATGCAGCCGTGGCAAAAGAGCCCCCCGCCTTCGGCTGAGGGACCACGCTGACAATTTCATAACCGAAGCGCTCCGCGGCGGCGCGCTCCAGAATCAGGGCCCGGTTCAGGTGCTCACAGCACTGGGCAGCCAGAAACAGTCCCCGTTCTTTTATCAGGGGCAGAATACCATCCAACACCGCCTGGGCTGCCTCCGGCGCGGAGCCTTTTCCAATCTGCGCCCCCACAATTTCACTGGAGGAGCAGCCGACGACTACCAGGGCTCCCGCAGGGAGCGCCGCCAGTTCCAGCAGCTCTTCCATAGCCTGCGCCGATGCGGCGCGAATTTCTTCATACATCCTGCATTCCTCCTCTTGATGCAATATTGTAACATAACCATGCTTATTTGACAATAGAAGCAAATAATAGTATGATGATTTCAATCCCTGAAATGAGGTGTACCCATGAAAAAGCTTCTGCCACTTTTACTGGCCGCAATATTGGTTCTCACTGGCTGCTCCCAGGAGGAGGCCGCGCTCTCCCCCTCCCCGTCCGCCGCGCCTACAGCGACGGAACCGGCCCCCACAGCCACACCGGAGCCCACCGTGGAGCCCACACCGGAACCCACGCCGGAGCCCATTCGCAACCCCCTCACCGGTGAAACCGTCGATGCGGCCGTCACAACGCGGCCTTATGCTGTCATGATTAACAACATCAGCGTAGCCCAGCCCCAGTGCGGCGTCTCCCAGGCGGATATTATCTACGAGGTCCTGGCCGAAGGCGGAATTACCCGGATGCTGGCCATTTTCTCCGACATTTCCGGGGCCGGCGCCATTGGCAGCATGCGCAGCGCCCGTCCCTATTATCTGGATATTGCCATGACCTATAATGCCATCTTTGTCCACGCCGGAGGCAGCGAGCAGGCATATGCAGACATTTCCACCTATGGCATTGACAACATGGATGGAGTCCGGGGCGCTTACGGCGGGGAAATTTTCTATCGGGACCCGAACCGTATGTCCGCCGGCTATGAGCACAGCCTCTTTACCACAGCCGACCTGCTTCTCCAGTACACGCAGGTTCTGGGCTTTGAGACACAGCAGGCGGAAGGCTGGGACTACGGCCTCTCCTTTACAGAGGATGCCACGCCCGCGGGGGGCTACAGCGCCGCAAATCTTGATGTAAACTTCGGCGGCTGGAAAGATACCGCCTTCCGCTACGATGCCGCCTCCGGGACCTACATCATGTCTCAGTACGGCAGCGATTATATCGACGGCAACACCGGGGAGACGCTGGGCTTTGAAAACGTCCTGGTTTTGTATGCCGACACCTATACCCTGGACGGCGAAGGGCGCCTCTCCGTCACCCTGACAGGCAGCGGCAGCGGCCACTTTGCCTGCGGCGGCCAGGCCGCCGACATCACCTGGTCCCGCGCCGGCACCGGGGAAGCCTTCCAATATACATATGCCGATGGCTCCGAAGTATCCCTGGGTGTGGGCACCACTTATATCTGCATCGTCCCCACCGGAAGCAGCACCGTCTCCTTCAGCTAAATCAACAAGAGAGAGGAATTGGTTTTCATGTCGGAAAAGCTCCTGTTGGCCCTGAATAAGCACTTCAAGCTCCCTGTCCACCCCTTCAACCTCCAAAACGACGGCGTCAAAACCTACGCCATGTGGCAGTATGAAAAGGGGGCGGACACCATCGCCTTCTTTCTCGCCCGCTACAGTCTGGAAGAGATGTTTCAGGACAAGGTTGTGCTGGACATCGGCTGCGGCGCCGGAGGCAAGACCATGTACTATGCCTCCAAGGGTGTCCGGAAAATTTACGGCATGGATGTGGTAGCCCGCTATGAATCGGAGGCCAACGCCCTGGCGGCGCAGCTGGGTTTCTCCGATGTCTTTCAATTTGTCCATGGGGATGCCGCCCACACGGACTTTCCCGACAACACTTTTGACACCATCATCATGAACGACGCCATGGAACACGTCGCCGACCCGGCCGGCGTTCTGGCTGAATGCGCCCGGATTTTAAAACCCGGCGGCCGGCTCTATGTCAACTTCCCGCCCTATGGCCACCCCTACGGGGCCCATCTCTCCGATTGCATTGGCATGCCCTGGGTCCAGCTTTTCTTCAGCGATAGGACTTTAATCCAAGCGTACAAAACCCTCTGCAAGGATGTGCCCGACGGAGCGCAGCGCATTGCGTTCCGCATTTCCAAAAATGAAAAGGGGGAGGAATACTTCTCCTATATCAACAAAATGAGCATCAAGCGTTTCCGTTCCCTCCGGGCAAATACGCCCCTTCAGGTGGAGTATTATGCGGAGGCGCCCCTTCGGAACATCGTAAAGCCCCTGGCGAAGCTCCCTGTTCTAAAAGAATATTTCGTCAAAATGGTTGTCTGCGTTTTTGTAAAAAAATGAGTGCCAAAGTGCCTCGTCCGTCCTTGCAATGCAGGGACGGACGAGGCACTTTGGCACTTCACCGCGGCAGAGGCGGCGGAGGCGGCACTTCCCCCCGCACCACCGCCCAGGGATTGGCCCGGAGCAGCGCGTCCAGCTCGATGGTCAAAACCGGCTTGATGGTGCGCAAGCCCCGCAGCCGGTCCGATGCAAAGTCCCGCGCCGGTTCTGAAAGGGCGCTGCAATCATACAGGCCAAATTTCCCGCCCATGGCGGCCATATGGCTGAGCAGTTCCGGGCTGCACAGCTCCTCCAGGTTCTCCGGAGTCAGCACAGCCGCATAGCCGAAGAGGAGGCGGCTTCTCCGCAGGATTTCCATCCCCCGGGTACAGGCGGCCATATCCTGTGTATACACAATGGGAATGATATTTTGTACCGCCAGGAAATCCTGAGCAAGTTCCCCGTCCAGGCGGTCTCCCGATGTCCAGATAAAGAAAGTGCTCTCCCGGTGGCGCTTCGTCAAGGCAACCACATGTCCAAGCTCCTTCACAGGCCCCCCTCTGTCCAGGGCATAGAGGCGTATTCCCCGCTCGCTCCAGCGGCGTATGGCCGTCTCCATCTCCTCCAGGGCCGCACCGGTGTGCAGCGAGCAGAGCACCGGCCGCTGGCGCCCGCCCTGCTGCACTGCGCCCCAGAGGAATCCGGCATACTCTGCAAGATTGGCAAACGTCCGGCGGCGCACACCGCTGTCTACGTCTGTCCAAAGGCTGTAGAGCAGCTGATACCAATTATTCTCGGGGTCAGAGAGAGCCGCGCGTGCCGCCGCCCGCTCCGCCGCCATTTTCCCGCCGGACAGCTGGTCCACCCAGTCCAGGAGCTTGGGCAGCCGGGCCTTCGGGTCCGCATCCACATAGTCGTACAGCCGCATAAATCCATAGTGTTTCATCATGGAGGCAAAGTTCATACGAGTATCCTCACCATATACAGCAAAAGTAGTTATTCCCTATCATACACGTTTTTTC
>CAZRNK010000073.1:0-5625 GCA_964601435.1 uncultured Oscillospiraceae bacterium
TGGTTTGACATGTGGCTGCGCCAGGAAGATACCGGTATTATGGAGCTGTTTGACAGCCGCGGCAATACCGGGAGATGTGTGAGGTGGAGATGATGAAAAAATTTTTGCCTTCCATTTTGATGTTTCTTGTTTTTGAAGCGGTAGCGGTCTCCTTATGGATAACCAAAGACAATCTGTTTTACCTGATAAATTTCACATATATCGGAGGCTGCATTGCAATTGGGCTGGCGCTCTTTATTTGCAATGTCAAATTTGCCAGGAATTTTACGCAGTTTGCTGTAGGCAGCTATATGCTGCTCTATTTAGGGGTAATATGCCATGAGAATATGCAAATCGAGGGATTTTGGTATTACTTATTTTTAGGGGTCTTTGAAGCGGCCACAATCCATTATGCTGTGGCCAAGATTTTTGGCCCCCTGCTGTTTGGCCGTGGGTGGTGCGGCTATGCCTGCTGGACGGCTATGGTTTTAGATATACTGCCGTATAAACAGCCCCAGGCGCCCCGGAAAAACCTGGGGTTTATCCGGTACATCCTTTTTGTACTGTCCCTGGTTCTGGTTGTAGGCCTGTTTGTTGGACAGGTAACTGGCATGGAGCGGATTATGTTCTGGCTGTTTCTGGGGGGAAACGTGCTGTATTATGCCGTTGGGATTGTCCTGGCCCTGCTGTTTCGGGACAACCGGGCTTTTTGTAAATACATTTGCCCCATAACGGTTTTTTTAAAGCCGATGAGCTATTTTTCACTCCTTCGCATCCAATGCGATGAAAGTAAATGTGTCCACTGTGGAAAGTGCCTGGCAGTATGCCCGATGAATGTGGAAGTCAACAGGGCGTCGCGAAAGCGCAAAAACGCCACCGAGTGCATTCTTTGCTATGCATGTACAAAGGCCTGCGGTGTGAAAGCCCTGCGCTAGGCGTTTTGTTCGGGGCTTTCAGAGTGGGGGTGTACAAACCACCGGACACGTTCCTCCAGAAAAAGCGTCCGTTCCTGGCCGGAGATGCGGCAGACGTAGCGGACACCAGGTCCCCCGGCTTTCATACTGGCGGCCCGGCGGATGGAGAGAATGCGCTCCACAGGAAAACGGCGGCCATTCGGCCACAAAATCACGCGGGGGAGAATGCGGCCCTCCTGGGTAAATTCCGCCAGGACGGAGAGATAGAGCTTTGTCATAACGCGGCGCCGCCTCCCTTCATGCAGTCAGAGGGCGGGCTGGTGCGGATGGCCCGGGTGGTGTCTGGACTCAGAACCCCCCGATACAGGCTGGAAAATCCAAAACGGCGGCGAATGTCGTCTACAGCCCGGTCCAGACACCGGCTCTTCTCCCGCCGGAGGCAGTCGCCAAACATATCCAGCTGCTGCAGATTCTCCGCCCGGCGCAGGTCTGCACACCGTATGCTCAGGCTGCGGACAGGGCGGGGCCAGGCGTGGAGCTCCCGAAACAGGGAAAGGGCGGTTTCAAAAATCTCCTCTGTAATATCCGTGGGGTGGGAGAGCTTGTGCTGATGGAGCTTCCAGCTCAAATCCGGCCCCCGGACGGCAAGCTCAACCACCTGGGCCTGGAGGCTGTGGGCCCGGAGGCGCATGCCCACCCGCTCGCTGAGGGCCAGAAGGGGCAGGTGCACTTCCCCGTCGCAAAGGAGGTCCTGGGGCGTGGTGGTACCGTTGCCGATGGATTTAATGGGGGGACGCTGGTCGCAGGGGCGCACCGGCGCGCTGTCCAGGCCGTTGGCGTAGGCGTGGAGCAGATAGCCGCTCTTTCCCAGCCGGGGAGCGAGCAGCTCCGGCGGCGTCCGGGCCAGGTCCCCGATGGTGCGGATGCCCATGGCGCGGAGCTTTCGGGCAGTGGCCCGGCCTACATACAGTAAATCTTCCACCGGCAGCGGCCAGAGCAGCCCCTGGAAGTTGTCCCGAGTGATGACAGTGACAGCGTCCGGTTTTTTATAGTCCGAGCCTAGCTTGGCAAAGACCTTGTTCCAGGATACGCCGACGCTGACAGTCAGCCCGATTTCTTCCTTCACCCTCCGGCCGATTTCCCGGGCCGCCGCGGCCCCGTCGCGGGTGCAGCCGGTCAAATCCAGCCAGCTCTCGTCCAGACCGAAGCTCTCCCGCAGGTTGGTGTAGTCGGCGTAGATTTCCCGGACATAGCCGGAAAAGCGCAGGTACAGCTCCATGCGCGGCGGCAGTACCTGGAGCTCGGGACACAGCCGGCGTGCCTGCCAGAGGACCATGCCGGTTTTGACGCCGCATTTTTTTGCCAGCTCGTCCTTGGCCAGCACAATGCCGTGGCGCTCCTCCGGCCTGCCTGCCACGGCCAGGGGCCGGCCCCGCAGCTCCGGGTGGTGGAGAAGCTCGATGTTGGCATAGCAGGCGTTGATGTCTGCGTGCAGAATGATTCTGTCCATGGCAATTCTCCTAATCAGATAGTATCTATAGTATATATCTCTTTTTAAGATAAGTAAAGAGGGAAAATTATCTGATTAAGAGAATAAAATAGAAAAAATACTTGCGGGATATCTGGATTTGCGATATACTTGCCTGTGGAGGGATGTTTATGAGCAAGGATTTGGGCGGGACGCTGGCCGCCCTGCGCCGGGCTGCCGGCCTCTCCCAGCGGGAGCTGGCCGGGGAGCTGGAGCGGCGGGGGTTTTCCGTAACCAATCAGGCGGTGTCCAAATGGGAGAAGGGTGCCACGCAGCCCAGTGCGGCGCAGTTCCTGGCCCTGTGCCAGGTGCTGGGGGTGGAGGATGTGCTGGGCACCTTTACCGGCGTACACACCGGCCTGCTCCGGGGGCTGAACGCCGAAGGGCGGAAGAAGGCGGCGGAGTATGCCGAGCTCCTGCGCCTTAGCGGCTTGTATGCCAAGGGGGCTGTGTCCGGCGGAGAGACAGGGCACCAGGGGCGTGTCCTTCCCCTATACAGCCTGGCCGTCTCCGCCGGGACCGGACAGTTTTTGGACAGCAGCGACTATGAGCAGGTGGAAGTAGGGCCGGAAGTGCCGCTGCGGGCCAATTTTGCCGTACGGATTGCGGGAGACAGCATGGAGCCCGCCTTTCAGGATGGGCAGGTGGTCTGGGTCCATCAGCAACAGACGCTGGAAAATGGGGAGATTGGCATTTTCCTGTATGATGACAACGCCTATTTAAAGAAGCTGCACCTGCAAAACGGAGAGATGCGCCTGGTTTCCCTGAACAGCGCCTATGGGGACATTCCCATTCGGGATGCCGGCCGTTTCCGGGTGCTGGGGAAGGTGGTGGGCTAGGGACGCCCTCCGCCAGATGCGCAGATTTTGCATAAATATACCGCGCCTCTTTCAAGAATTGTGCTGGACACCTACAATATCTTGTGGTATTCTAAGTCGGAAAGCATATTTGAGGAGGCGTGTTTCATGGGAAAAGAAAGAGAGAACACAGCACCGGGCGTGTATGATGCCCGGACGCTGGGTGTTCCCAAAATGCTGATTCTGGGTGTCCAGCACATGTTCGCCATGTTTGGGGCGACGGTTCTGGTGCCGACGCTGACTGGGCTCAGTGTCTCTGCGACACTGTTGTTTGCCGGCCTGGGTACGCTGCTGTTCCATCTCCTGGCCAAGGGGAAGGTACCGGCGTTCCTGGGCTCTTCTTTTGCCTTTTTGGCGGGGTACTGGGCCATTGCACCGGGCGGCGAGCGGGAGCTTCTGCCCTATGCCTGTTTCGGCGTGGCCTGCGCGGGGCTGATGTATGTGCTCCTGGCGGCTCTTTTCAAGGCCTTTGGGGAGAAGAAGGTTATGCGGTTTTTCCCGCCCATTGTCACCGGCCCAGTGATTATCTGCATTGGCCTGAGTTTGTCGTCCACGGCCATTGAGTCCTGCATGGACAACTGGTGGATAGCCCTGGTGGCGATTCTGGTGGTCATCGTTTGCAACATCTGGGGTAAGGGTATGATTAACATTATCCCCATTCTCCTGGGTGTTGTGGCCTCCTATCTGGTGGCGGCCGTTACGGGGAATGTTGACTTTTCCACAGTACGGGAGGCGGCCTGGATTGGCCTGCCTTTCCAGTGGCAGGATACGGTGTTTGGCCTGTTTGCCGGGGAGGTGGATGTCTCCCTTCTGATAACGGCGGCCATTACGATTATTCCCTTGTCCCTGGCCACCATGGTAGAGCACATCGGAGACATGTGCGCCATTTCCTCTACCTGCGGCCGCAACTACCTGGCGGACCCGGGACTGCATCGCACCCTGCTGGGGGACGGACTGGCAACCACCATGGCGGCCCTCTTCGGCGGCCCGGCCAACACCACCTATGGGGAAAACACAGGCGTTTTGGCCCTGAGCCGGGTCTATGACCCCCGGGTGATTCGCATTGCGGCCCTTCTGGCAATTTTGCTCTCCTTCAGCCCGAAATTTGCAGCGCTCATCTCCGCCATGCCCACAGCTACCATGGGCGGCGTCTCCCTGATTCTTTACGGGATGATTTCGGCGGTAGGCGTGCGCAATGTGGTGGAAAACCGGGTGAACTTTACCAGCAGCCGCAATATTATCATTGCCGCGCTGATTCTGGTGCTGGCCATCGGCATCACCTATTCCGAGGCGGGCGCCATTAGCTTTACGGTGGGCAGCGCCACCATCAGCCTCTCCGGCCTGGCCGTGGGCGCCCTGGTGGGCATTATCCTCAATGCGGTTTTGCCCGGGAAGGACTATGAATTCGGTGTGGACGAGCTGGGCGATACCAGCGTGAACTTTAAGGTATAAGGCTGCGGGTGTACCGGCGGTTTTCCGGAGGCGGCACCTGCACAGGACAAAAACCGGCGTTCAGATTCCTGAACGCCGGTTTTTGATGGAGATTTATATATATTAACTAAATTTTAAAGAGAATTACTGTAAATTAATATGAAAAATATAAAGAAGATTGACAATATATAGAATATACGATACAATTTTTCGTAAGGAGAAATCTGGTTTGTTCTCCAGGAAAAATACGACAATAAAATTTTCCCATAATGAGTTACGCATAACAATACTATGGAACATCAGCATCGAAAACGAAAAAGATTTTTTTCGGTCATAATTTTGCTGGCCACAGCTGCCGGAATTCTTGCCTGGATTGCAATGGAGCGGGACAGCTTCGATGGGGTGTCAGTCTCTCCGACGCTGCGCATTTACCCCATTGCCGACCTGTATTATCCCAGCTTCTATGTAGTGAACCAGGGGCGTGAAACCCTCATCCTCTCTGGAGACATCAGGGTCCAGGAGGAGGTGAACGGAGCTTGGAGGGACTACTTTTTTTATGAAGCTCCGGAGGGCACCGTAGAAATTGCGCCCAATAATATTTATTTTTTCTATTTCAGTACAGCTTGGCGAAATTATGACCGATGGCCGGGACATTTCCGCGCCTCCATTTACAATGCGGTGACCGGGGAAGCATATACCGGGGAATTCTGGCTGACCGATGACTGGGACTGGGATGTCCTCCCCCTGACAGAAATCCTGGCCCCCTCGCCCTTTACCCACATAACGGAAACTGGGGAGTCTCTGGGTATATCCATCCAGGTGGAAGCAGTTACCTCAGCGGCATACCCTGGTATGGTGGACATTTCTTATACTGTAGGGAATACCTCCCAGTATCTGCTGGAGATGGGGCCGGGGT
>CAZRNK010000073.1:5725-8598 GCA_964601435.1 uncultured Oscillospiraceae bacterium
AAATTTACTGCATGACAGGCACGGAAACGGTTTCCATGTCCTGGAATGCGGATATGGGACAGCTACAGCGTGTGTTTTGGGAGGAGAGAACTTTATTTGCCACCTATATAGTGGATGAAGGAGATTCGGACGCCGGCAATGCACTGGCACTTTATGACAGCGCTACAGGTGCCTGGACACCTGTAGCGGGTGTGCGGCCGGCTTTTTCCAACTACGTCCAGCTTTATCAAGGCCGCTTCTATTTCATATCCGATTTCAAAGGGACAGTTTCCAGCATTTCATGCCATGGTGGTGAGCGCCGGGACTACCGCTCCAGTTATGAGCCCTTTCTGTATGGAGGCTTTTCTATATTGGATGGGTATCTTTATCTCCCTTCCTTGAAAGATGGTCTGCCGGGACTGACAATTTTAGATTTGGAGACCGGAGCGGAGGCAAATGCTTTTCTCCTGGAGACGGCGATGCCGCAGGCCTTGGCCGGTGCAGACGAGATGGGCGGATTTCGACCTCGTCTCCTGGATTCCTGGCTCTATCTCATCCCCGGCGGAGAAGCTGAAGGCCAGCTCCGGGTGTTCCGCACAGAGCTGAAGATAAATATGGAGCCGCAGGAGCTGGATTGGGAGGAAATTCAGCTGATTCCAGGGGCAGAAGTAGACGACTATGACAAGCGGCCTTGGGGGATAACCTGTGTGGAGCTGGTGTCGGAAGACAAAATCCTGGTGGAATCCCCAGACGGCAAGCTTATGCTCTGCCATGCTGGAGAAACTTACACGTTATGGACGCTGCCGGAAGAGCATGGTGGAGCCGGCGTTTGGGCACCACGCTATTATGTCAGCAACCAGGCTGTCGTTGCTGTATATGAGCAGCTCCAGCCGCCTGCTATGAGAACAGCCCGGTGGCCGGTGATGTGACTTCTATTTTTCCCGAAAAAAGCATGAGCGCCGCGGCAGCTGCCGCGGCGCTCTGTTTTTTTGTTTATGTCGCCGGGGTGCGCTTCCGGCTGGGGAGGTTTAAGATGACAATGGCAGCCAGGACCAGCAGCACGCCCAGGGCGCTCCACACCGTGGGGGTCTCCTGGTAGAGAAAGATGCCCACCAGCGTAGCCACCACCGGCTCGGTGGAGGCCATGATGGAGGCCTTACCCGTCTCCACGCCGGCGAGGCCGTAGGTGTAGAGCAGGTAGGGGAGATAGCAGGACACCACCCCGGTGGCCAGGCTCCAGAGGGCAGTTTCCCCGCTGGAGACCGCCAGGGCCAGGGGCTTCACGCCCCAGACCAGGCAGGCGCCGAGCAGGGCAATCAGGATGGAATAGAAATTGATGGTGCGGCTGTCATAGCCCCGGTTCAGGGCCAGCCGGGCAAAGATGCTGTAGAGGGCATACCCGAAGCCGGAGCCCAGGCCATAGAGCAGCCCCACAGCGGAGAGCCGCGTGCCGCCCATGATGCCGGAGACCAGGCAGCAGCCGGCAAAGGCCAGCACCAGGGCCAGGATCTTTGCGCCCGTCAGCTTTTCCCGGAAGAGGAAAAGGGAGAGAATCAAAACCATGGAGGGGGCCGTATAGAGCAGGATGGCGGCGGCGGACAAATCCATCAGGGCAATGGCCTGAAAATAGCAGATGGTGAAAAACAGCAGGCTGCAAATGCCGGCGCCCAGAAAGCACCACAAATCCCGTAGCCGGATGCGAAAGAGGGCCCGGTTCTGGATAAGCAGCGTGAGAAAAAAGCAGATGGAGGCCACGGCAAAGCGGACAATCAGCGTCCCTGCGCTGTCAAAGCCCAGGCCGCCCATGGTCCGGGTAAAGATGCCCATCAGCCCCCACAGGGCGCCGGCGGATAAAATCGCCAAAATGTGCCGCTTCATGCAAAGAGCCCCGCAATCCAGTTGGCCAGGGGGATGTAGGCGATAGGCAGAAAGACAGCCGGGAGCATATTCCCAACCCGGAGCCGTCGCTCCCCCAGCAGGCCCAGCATGTTGATGGAAATGCCCAGGATTAAGAGCCCGCCCACGGCGGACATCTCTGTGATGACGGCGTCCGGCAGGAAGGGCCCCACCCAAATAAACAGCAGGGTGAGCAGGCCCTGGTAGAGGAGGACGCCGCAGGCGGAGAAGCAGACACCGACGCCCATGGCGGCGGCAAAGGTGACAGCGGTGACGCAGTCAATAACGCTCTTGGAGAGGATGATAGAATAATCGTGGTTGATGCCGGCCTCCATGGAGCCCATAATGGCCATGCTGCCCACGCAGAAGAGCAGGGTTGCGCTCATGAAACCCTCAGTAAACCGGCTGTTGGACTGATTTTTCATGACCTTGTTTTTCAAAATTTCACCCAGACGGTCCAGTCGGGCCTCAATCTGCAGCAGTTCGCCGAGGACAATGCCCACCACCATGCAGATAATGACGCAGAGGGTATCCTCTGTGCCGATGATGGTGGTAAAGCCAATCATCCCCACACAAAGGCCCAGGCCCATGGAAATAGCCTGGGTATATTTGTCTTTGATTTTTTTCCCGAAAAAAAGTCCGGCCAAGCTCCCGAGGAGAACCAGGGCCGCATTGATAACGGCGGCAATCATGTTTGGGTTTAGCTCCTTCTGCTGCAGAATAGGCCCCGCCGGGAGGGCTGGCGGCGCCGGCTGTTGCTGTAGAATGTAGAAAAAACAGCCGTTAAACATCATAACGCCCGCCGGAAGAGATGTCAACAGTCTTTCTTTCCGTTGACATTTGCTTTGACGCTGTGGTAAACTAAACAACGCCTGAAAGCTGCCGGGAGACCCGGCCCTTTCCCGAGCGGGCATGATGGAATTGGTAGACATGCGAGATTTAGGTTCTCGTGATTTCCGGCGTTGGGGTTCGAGCCCCCATGCCCGCACCAGCGTCGA
>CAZRNK010000074.1:0-8587 GCA_964601435.1 uncultured Oscillospiraceae bacterium
TAGCTGAAACACAGGTTCTCTCCTTCTGGTGCTCTTTCCCGCCCTTCTATAACGGTGTAATTGAGGGTCCCTCCGACTACCTCTATTTTCAGGAGGTTCAGAAGCGGCTGAACATCGAGCTGGAATTTACCCAGGTACCCATCCCGGCCGCCATTGAGGCCTTCAATGTCATGGTGGCAGCCGAAACCTGCAGCGATTTGATGTCCAGCTTTGCCAACTACTACCCCGGCAGCCTGGACGAAGCCATTGAGCAGGAAATTATTCTGGACCTGACGGATATCATGGCAGAATACGCCCCGGATTATGAAGCATACCGGGTCTCCAATCCCGACGATGCCCGGGCTACCCTCACCTCCGCCGGCCGTCAGGCTATGGTCTATTACTTCTACAGCCAGGAAGGCTACACGCCCGACCTTGGCCCGGTCATCCGTCAGGATTGGCTGGATGCTTTAAACCTGGAAGAACCACGGACTTATGACGACTATGAGGCAGTCCTCACCGCCTTCAACACTGAGTATGGCGCCACCTTCGGTCTCCCTGCCGGAGGCATGACCCGGATGTACTATTTTGAGGCGGGCTTTGACATGTGCCTGCCCTGGACAGACAATAATGCGGGATTCTTCCACATTGACAACCAGGTCTACTGGGGCCCCGCCACAGAGGGCTTCCGGGAGTACCTGACCCTGATGCACAGCTGGTATGAGTCTGGACTCCTCTCCTCGGACTTCGTCTCGGATACGGACTCGGCCTCCTCCAGTGTCGTCTCCAACGACCGGATTGCAGATGGTGATGTAGGCGTATTCTTTGGCCGGTCCAAGGAACTGTCCAACTACAACGCCCTGGTGGGGACAGAAGAGGCCAACTTCGTAGGTGCCTATGACCCGGTTAAAGAAGAGGGAGATGTTACCCATGTCCGGAAAACTCTGGTCTATGCCTATACCCCCTCTGCTGTCGCTGTCGCCGCAAGCTGCGAAAACCCCGAACTCGCCCTCCGTTTCCTGAACTATTGGTTTACAGAGGAAGGCAGCCTTCTGGCCAACTACGGTGTGGAAAATGAATCCTTTGTCTATGACGAAAACGGCAATATTCAATTTACAGATTTGGTCACCAACAACCCCGATGGGCTGGGCCTGGACGCCGCTCTGGCCATGTGCACCGGGGCCACCCAGGGTATTCCCCACGTCTTTGACAACACCAAGTATGCGCTGCTCTTCTCTGACATCCAGCTGGAGGCCGGCGAGAAATGGCAGTCCGGCGATGACGGCGCCTATGTAATGACCCAGGAATATAAGGCTCTGCTCTCTGACGAGGAGATTTCCAGCTTCAGTACTATCTTTACGGATATGAAAACCTATTTCGATGAGAATATCGTAAAGTTTATCACCGGCGAACGAGATCTCAGTGAATTTGACGCCTATCTCGAGCAGTTGGAAGTCCTGGGCGTCCAGGAATGCTGCGACATGCTGACAGCCGCCTGGGCCGCTTACCAGAGCCGGTAGCGCCGCCGGCCGTCCCTCTCCTATAGGAACAGCAAGCATAACTGCCCAAGTACCGCCGGGTGCTTGGGCAGTTGTAAAATACCCGGTCATCAGAAAGGAATACCATGAAAATACTTGATTTTGAAGCTCATTATGCCCTGCCGGAAGCCTTCACTCTAAAATCCCGGCAGCTGAGCGAAGCCTCCAGCAGTGTAAACCCCGCCTCCAATGCCGGCGGTCCTTTGGCGCAGGCTCTGTATGATTTAGAGGAAGTGCGGCTCTCCGAGCTGAATGCCTGCGGCGTCACTGCCCAGATGCTCAGCCATCAGAACGGCATTGAACTGGCTGACCCAGCGGAGGGTGTCCTCCTGGCCCGGGCCGCCAATGACCGGATTTACACCCTGGCTCAGGCTCATCCGGGCCGCTTCGGCGGCTATGCCACCCTGGCGGTCAATGATGTGGAGGCATCTTTGGCCGAACTGGAGCGATGCATCACGGAGTTGGGTTTTGTGGGCTGGAACACATACTCCAACTATGGTGACCTCCGGTTGGATGATGAAAAATACCGTCCACTTCTGGCCAAAGCTGCTGAACTGGGCGCCTGCGTCTACCTCCATCCAGCCGCACCTCCTCCCTCCATGGCTGCTTACCACGGACTGGGCAGCATGCTTTGGGGTGCACTGGGTTACAGCGCAGACGCCTGCCTTACGCTTGTCCGTATGATTGCCAAGGGGATTTTTGACGAGCTGCCCAATCTGAAGCTTATTTTAGGCCACTTGGGAGAGGGTCTGCCTTTTCTCCTCACCCGGCTGGATCCAAAGAACGGCAAGGACGGCCCCCACCCCGGCAGTTTCAATATCCACGCGGCCAGCTACTATTTCCGGCATAACATCTGGGTTACAATGAGCGGCAACTTCTCTCTCCCCGCCTTCCGGTGCGCCCGGGAAGTCCTGGGCCTGGAGCGCATCCTCTTTGGCTCGGACTATCCTATGGAGCGCCTGTCCAAGGCAGTGGACTTCTTAAAAAGTCTCCCGATAAGCGCTGCAGACCGGGAACGCCTTGCCTGGGCCAACGCAGCGGAAAACTTCCGCTGCCCCCTTGCCGGCTTATCTTAATCCCCTTCTGCCCATTATTATAAATAGAAATAGCCCGGATTTGCAGGCATCGCAAATCCGGGCATATTCTATCTGCAAATCGTGAATTTTATAATTTTACTACGGTTTTTCGACGAAATCCCCCACCTGATATGTACCCCCATTGGCAACAGCACAATAATACCCGCCTTCCCGGCTGGCCACAAATAAACTGCGGCACGATTTTCCATAGGCGCCGCTCAGCCCAACCGGCACAAAAATTGGTGCTGGCTCCCCGGAACAGCTGATAAAAACCTCCTTCTCCGCCGAAATCTCCGGTACCACAATGGAGAGCATTTCCTCCGGCTTTCCCTTTTCCCTCAGCTCTGCATTCACCAAAATACGCTCGCCGGAAGCCGACACGCGGCAACACAGGCGCCCGTTTTGATCTGGTTCACCAACGGGATAGGCTTTCAGCGGAAAGGACCGCTGAAATTGGGGAATGTAATTGGTCAGGCGGCAGCCCGGCCGCGCCTGGTCAACAATGGCGCACATCAGCCAGTGTTCCGGGTGCCCCTCAAACTCAAGTTCTTCCTCTGTCTCACTCATCCGCACAATTTCCAGCAGCGCCTGCAATGCATGCGGCACATCCCAGTGCAGCTGTTCCATAAACACCCCCGGCCGGGCTGGGTGCTCTACAAGGGTTGGGACAATCCCCAGGCTTTTTCCAAACGCATTAAATTCAAGTTTCATATTCCATACCTTTCTGTTCCTCTCATACCATTGCCCCAGCGGTATAGCCCGCCTTCATACAGGGGCGAATCTGACTTGGCTTTTTGCAGTCTCCTATTGCCCGGAACCAGTCTGTGGCGGCGGCAAAATCGAATATGCCATCCTGCACACTCTCCATCCCGCCATTTACTACCACGCTGTCGGCCTCCAGTTTCAGAATTTTCCCCTCTTTATCCCGGTAGCGGACAAAATTCTCTCCGATTTCCACAGTTTCAGCGTCTGTGACGAAGTGGAAGTTTTGGAGGCTTTTCCACGCATCCTCAAACACATGCCGGTAATGGACAAACTGGGCATTGTGGGCCAGAAGCCGCTGCCGCGTGAGCACAGTCACTTCATGGCCAGTCTGCGCCAGGTACATACCGGCCTCTGTCCCCATTTCTGAACCGCCAACTACAACGACTCGTTTCCCAAGCTCCGCCTCTCTGCCAAACACCTCTGCCGCCCGCATTACACGCGCCCCGTCTGCCCCTGGAATATCAGGAAGGAGCGGCCTGGCCCCAGCCGCATAAATAACCGCTTCAAAGTTCTCGGCCTGAATTTCCGCGGGTTTAGCCTCGGTGTTCAAACGGATTTCAACAGCGGATTTCTCCAGCTGATAGACCATATAATCTTTAAACTGCTTAAGCGGCCACTTAAAGGCGGCATAGTCTGCATGCTTCATCTGTCCACCCAGAGCTGCGCTTTTTTCAAACAGCGTAACCCGATGGCCCCGCTGGGATGCAATCAGTGCGGCCTCCATTCCAGCTGGACCGCCGCCGATAACCGCAACCTTTTTGGGCCGCTCAGCAGGGCGGGGCGGAACAAACAGCGCCGGACTGGTAATGGCCAAAATATGCTCCGGATTCACAGCACAGCCAGCATTGGGGTCTCCAGGCCGGGTATGGCACTGGTTACACCGAAGGCAAGGAATAATATCTTCCTTTCGCCCTTCTGCAATTTTCTGCGTATAATGGTTATCGCAGAGAAACGCCCGGCCCATATAAATCATGTCAGCTTTTCCTTCCCGAAGCCATTTCTCATTCAAATCTGGATTTTGAAATCCGCCAACGGGCGCGATGAGAATGGACACACCGCTTTTTTTCAGCGCCTCCGCATAGGAGAGTGTCTCCGGCGCGGCTTCTACAAGAGAAAATCCCAGCGGGTGGGCATAATCCATGTCCCAGGAACGCAGCTGTAAGATATCTATCAGCCCTTCCCGGTCTGCCAGCCTGGCATATTCAATCAAATCCTCTGTGGTATATCCACCGTCACGTTCCCGGCCGCTTATCTGAACTTCAATCAAAAACTCTTTTCCGCAGGTTTCCCGGACACGCCGAAATACTGCCATGCTGAGGGCCGCTCGCTCAGACATCGTGCTGCCTCCATATTTATCTTCGCGCCTGTTATAAAGCGGAGACAGGGACTTCGCCAGGAGGGAATTCCCATACGACATATAAAAGCTCCCCATATCATAGCCCAGGCGCTGATACAGCTGGCATTTCTGTGCAAAATCTTCTATCATTTCATCTAAATATTCCGCCGGAATTTCATTGAAGTCCTGCCAGCCAGACGGCTCAATATCCATCAGCGACATGCATGCCAGCGCCCCATGGTTATGGATTGCCTCCGCGATTTTTGCATAGAGAATCTGGTTGTTCATAATCGTCAGGTCAATCCCGCCCCGAGGCTGAACCTCCCGGCCGTCCGGCAGACGGATTGGCCGAGAATGGGGATTGGGCCAATACGGACTCTGACAGGTTACAATTGCTGCATTTTGGGCGACAATCTCCATAAATGGGAGCAGGCAATCTGCCGGCGTTTTACTCTCAGTGCCGGTCACATAGGCTCCCAATGCTTTTGACATGCCCATCCGATTTTTAATTACAACGTTTCCCCGCTTCAGCGGAGACAGAAGGATTGGATAATATGGATTCATTATGTTTTCCCTTCCCCGCCCCCGGCTCAGCCGGGGGCGGCAAATAATTTTACGAAGCGATAAAGCGGTCCAGAGCAGACTGCTTGGCATCAATGCAGTTCTGAATCCCCATGGACTCCAATGTTGCAATATACTCCGCCCATGTCTCTTCATTCAGAGCCAAGTTCCCGCAAATAAACGCTGGCAGCGTCTCCTGGACATACGTTATACAGTCATTGTAATAAGCCGTATACAGCTCATTCTCCTCTGTATTCAACGTTGCAGAGTTGGGAATAGCGTAAGCATTGTCTGAATATGCCCAAATATCCATGGCTTCCACCTGCGCATCTGTATAGGCCACTAAATTTCGCTCCCAGCTTACCAAGAAGGCACCTCTTGTTTTGGTATATGCATTGGTCATATCTGTAAGTGTGTAGCCGTCGGGATTGTCTGTCACAAACTCTGTATAGGTGGGTACCCCATCCACAAAAGTGTATGTCTCCCCTTCAATGCCATAGTTCAGCAGCAAATATCCTTCCTCAGAGTACCAGTAATCCAAATAGGCCGCGGCCAGCTCCGGCTCGGGACAAGCAGCAGAAATCGCCACGCCTTCTCCCGTTACCAATTCCGATTGCCACCGGATATGAAGGGCATCCCCCTCTGCCTGCACCGGGTCATAGGCGCCCACCAGTGTACAATTCTCGCTGGCAGAGTTTAGCGCCCAATCGCCCATTTGTGTAATGGCTGTGACAAACAGCCCATATTTATCCACATTGGTATTCTCTATTGGTATTCTCTGGGGTCGCATTATTATTGGTCATGAAATCTGAATCAATCAGTCCCTCTGCATACCACTGGCTCATGAGTGCTATATAATCGTACATCTCTTCCATGGCCGGTCCAAAATAAACTGTCCCATCAATCTGCTGGAAGGGCGGGAAAGGGGGAATGGCTGAATTGCCCATTACACCAAAGCCAGCTGCCAGATAATTTCCCATAGTAAAGCCATTGCTCTGGAGATAAACGCCGGCGCCATACTCTGAAGCAAAAGCAGTCAGCACCTCATGATATTCCGCATATGTTCGCGGCTGCTCCAGAGAAAGTTCCTCCAGCCAGTCCTGACGGATAACCAAACCATATTCCGGCTTCAAACCTTCCTCATAATAGCCATAGACCATTCCCATTTCCCCTGTATCTGTGGTGCTGGTTTTGGCATACTCCGCGTTGGAAGCCAGAAGCGCCTGGTAGTTGGGCATGCAGCTTTCCACCAAATCCGTCAAATCCAAAATAATCTCGTCAGCCAACAAATCTGTCAGACTATAATAATTGCTCGCATTCTCAATTAAATCGCTTACCTCATCCCCCGCAACCATAATCGAAAAAATTTCACTGGCATTGCTGACCGGCTGTACCGTAATATCCAAGTGAATATTGGTTCTCATCTCCAGCTCCTCAAAGTACTTAGCCTCACTGGCATCGCCAATCAACGGATTGGAAAAGCCGTTGGCCTGTGCCATAAAATACGTAAAAGTCTGCGTCTCTTCCACCAAAGGAAGCGCTGTAGCCGCCGGCTCTTCCGGTGCAGGGGTATCCATCGACGCAGATTCTGTAGCTGGTACTGCGCTAGCAGGGGGCTCAGTGACTGTTGTCTCTTCTGCAGCACAGCCTGCAAAGACAAGCAATAAAAGGCAAGCTGCTAAAGCATTGCAAATCAAACGGGTTTTCATCCTTTTCATGCCAAGTTCCTCCTGTTCAAAGTATTTTTGTGAAAATGCACATTTTCTCTTCTATATTCATAATAGTATTTTGTCAATTCTTTTTAAAGATTCACTTTTCGGGAAAGGGTACACTTTTTAATCTTATTTTAGATTTGTGCCTTTTACTTTAAGCAGCGCTTGGCATATTCCGCTTTATAAAAAATATAAACAGCCATCTGGACAGTAAAACTGCCAGATGGCTGTTTATAACAGACGGCTTTTTAAATCTTTAGAATCGCTCACGAAATGCGCTTGGCGTAATCCCCATCTTCTGTTTAAACAAGCGGGTGAGCACCCGACGGCTATAGAAGCCTGTCTCCTTTGCAATTTCCTCAACTGTCTTTTCTGTACGCTGCAACAGTTCCTCAACTCGATTTAGGCGCAGCTGCTGAATGTACTGCAGCGGCCCCATACCTGTATATTTTTTAAAAATTCGCCCTAAATACGTGTCTGAAATCCAAAACTTTTCGCATATCCCATTTACCGAAAGTTCCGGATCGGTATAATTTTCCTTGATATACCGTAAAATACGCTCCAACCGCCGCTCCGTCACGGTGCAAATCTGCTGATAATATGCATCCATCTTTTCAAACAGCTGCGCAGAACGCTCCCGAATCCCCTGAGCAGACCGGCAGGCCACCAAATCACGGAACAGTTCGCTTAGGTCTTCCGCCGCGTCTGCATGTGCCACACCCGCACCAAAGGTATTGAGCGCTGTCTCAATTCTGGAAAAAATCCGGCTTCGGAAGGTTCCCGCTACAATATAATTATTCTCCAGCTCATTGTCAATAATGGCTGTCATAATCGCACCACACCGGGCATAGTAGCACTTCGTCAGACTGTGGTAAAACTGCTTTTCTAAATTGATACGAACTTCGATGGCGCCCACATCCGGCTCAGCATCTGCCACAGCCTGATATTGCCGGCATTGCCCCACTTGCTCCAGCAGCATCATCTCCTCTGTGACCATTCTCGCCTCATAAAAGGCCTCATGCAAATTTTCTACGCCGGAATGCACATCACTGAACGCCACAAACAGATTCTGTCCATTTGGCAGCGTTTCCATGGCCTCTTTGCAATCCGTGTACACCTGTTTCAAAAAAGACTGTCTGTTCTTCAAGTTTTCGGCAGCCACATCTGTCCCCAATATAAAGCAGGGGCTATCTCCCCCAAGCACACATTTCGTCTGGAAATGCTGAGAAAAAATATTCTGAAAAACTTGACAGGTTTTTCTCTCAGCCGCAACCCGGTCAAAATAACGCGCCTCTTGTCCCCGCTCCGGGTTTAAACCACTGTCCACCAAAATTACTGTAACAAACGTCGTGCTCTGAAAGGATATCTGCTGCTTATCCAGAATTGCCTGCAGCTCGTGCCTCGGGAATTTATGCCAATTCAATAGCCGGCGCAAATGATATTGCTCCAGCTCCTCCCGCAATTCCTGAAGCTCAGCTTTTGCATCACGTAGCTCTTGTTTTAAACCATCATTTTCTCGCTGTAGGTTCACCATCGGACGAGGCCTTTCTTCTGTTCAAAATTCGTAAAAATCCCCTGCCGCTTTGGCGGCAGGGGACACGTCTGCCTAGTTTTTCTTTA
>CAZRNK010000075.1:0-8561 GCA_964601435.1 uncultured Oscillospiraceae bacterium
CATTAGGTCATTTTTTCCTGCTTGACTTTTTTGTCAATGACATGGCGGCTGGCCAGCTCGCTGCGGATGTCCTCCAAGGAGATGCCCGCCTCTACCATGAGCACCAGCGTATGGTAGCACAAATCCGCAATCTCATAGACAGTTTCAGGGCGGTCCTCCGCCGTGGCGGCGATGATGACCTCGGTGCACTCCTCGCCTACCTTCTTTAAAATCTTGTACAGACCCTTCTCAAAGAGATAGGTGGTATAGGAGCCCTCCTTTGGGTTGGCTTTGCGCCCCTCCAGCAGCTCCATAAGGCCCTCCAGGGAGAAGGGGGCGGCCTCCTCCGGGTTTTCATAGAGCAGATTTTCAAAACAGGAGTCGGTGCCCAGGTGGCAGGCGGGGCCTTCCTTGCGCACCAGAATGGTCAGGGCGTCATAGTCGCAGTCGGCAGTGATGGACACCACATGCTGCACATTCCCGGAGGTCTCCCCCTTGCGCCAGAGGGTCTGGCGGGAGCGGGACCAGAAGCAGGTGCGCCCCTCCTTTATGGTGATGCGCAGGCTTTCCTGGTTCATATAGGCCAGGGTGAGCACCTTGCCGCTCCCGGCATCCACCACAATGGCGGGAATGAGCCCGTCGGGGCCGAATTTCAGCTTATCTATCTGGAGCATGATGCTTCCTCCCTTACAATCCGTACATTGATACCCGCTGCGCGAAGGGCGTCCTTCAGGGCGGGGATAGAGACCTCCCCAAAGTGGAAAATAGAGGCGGCCAAGCCGGCGTCCACCTGGGGCAGGGTGCGAAACAGCGTTATGAAATCCTGGATGCTGCCGGCGCCGCCAGAGGCAATCACCGGCACCTGCACCGCCTGACAGACAGCCTCCAGCAGAGGCAAATCAAAGCCGCCCTTGACCCCGTCGGTGTCCATGCTGTTGACCACAATTTCCCCGGCGCCCCGGTCCACGCCCTGGCGAATCCAGGCGATGGCCTCCATGCCGGTGTCCTCCCGGCCGCCCTTGGCGAATACGTGGTAGCTGCCTGCCACCCGCTTGATGTCCACCGAGAGGACCACGCACTGGTCGCCATAGCGCTTGGCGGCGCTGTCAATCAGGCTGGGGTCAGCAATGGCGCCGGAGTTGACGCTCACCTTGTCCGCGCCGCACTTGAGTACCCGGTCGAAGTCCTCCAGGCTCCGAATCCCGCCCCCTACAGTGAGGGGGATGAAAATGGTGCGGGCCACCTCCGTGAGAATGTCTGTAAAGAGGGCGCGGCCCTCTGCAGAGGCGGTGATGTCGTAGAAAACCAGCTCATCCGCGCCTACGTCGCTGTAAAACCGGGCCAAATCCACCGGGGAGGAGACATCCCGCAGCCCCAGGAAGTTGACGCCCTTGACCACCCGCCCGTCCTTGACGTCCAGGCAGGGGATAATCCGTTTTGTAATCATTGTGCATCCCCCTTTGCCAGGGCAAGGGCCGCCGGCAAATCCAGCTGGCCGGTGTAGAGCGCCTTGCCCAATATGGCTCCGTAGAGCCCCATATCCCGCAGCGCGGTAATGTCCGAGAGGGTGGAGACGCCGCCGGAGGCAATGAGCTGCAGGGCAAAGCGCCCGGTCAGGGACCGGTAGAGCGCCCGGTTGGCGCCGGAGAGGGCGCCGTCCTTGGAGACATCGGTGCAGATGACCGTTTCCACACCCGCGTCCTCCATGCGCTGGAGGAATTCCTCACAGGTGAGGACAGAGAGCTCCGTCCAGCCCTTGATGGCCACAAAGCCGTCCTTTATGTCCGCGCCCACGGCGATGCGCGGGCCGTACTGCGCCACCGCCCGGGTTACCAAATCCGGGTCCGCCACAGCGGCAGTGCCCAGGATGACCCGCATGACGCCCAAATCCAGATAGGCGGCGATGGTGTCCATGGTGCGGATGCCGCCGCCCATCTCCACCTGCAGCCCGCTCTCTGCTACCAGCCGGCGGATGGTGGGGAAATTGGCGGTGGAGCCGTCCCTGGCCCCCTCCAAATC
Organism: uncultured Oscillospiraceae bacterium; assembly: GCA_964601435.1. GTDB lineage: Bacteria > Bacillota > Clostridia > Oscillospirales > Oscillospiraceae > CAZRNK01. The sequence continues at coordinate 1,999 of CAZRNK010000075.1, forward strand.
CACTAAATGGAGATATTCTGCCCCCTGCGCCCGGAAGGCGGCGGCGACCTCCACCGGAGCGCGGCTATAGACAGTCATTTGGGCATAGTCGCCTTTATAGAGCCGGACGGCACAGCCGTCATAGAGGTCAATGGCGGGAAAAATTTTCATTGTGCGCCTCCTCTCACAGCTCACAGAAGGCCCGGAGAATCCGGAGGCCCACGCTGCCGCTTTTTTCGGGGTGGAACTGGGTGCCCATGACATTCCCCCGGGCAGCGGCGGCGGTGAGCACGCCGCCATATTCCGTCCGGGCGATGACCGATGCGCCGCAGTCTGTGGCGTGGTAGGAATGGACAAAGTAGACGCAGTCCCCGGCCTCTATATACCGGAAGAGGGGGTGCTTTTCCTGCCCATCCGGGAAAATCAGGCCGTTCCAGCCAATCTGGGGGATTTTCAAACCCGCCGGAATGGCCTCCCGAATCGGGACGACCCGGCCGGGAATCAGGCCAAGCCCCCGGTGGACGCCGTATTCCAGGCTCTCGGAAAAGAGAAGCTGCATCCCCAGGCAGATGCCCAGGAGCGGCTTGCCTTCTGCGGCGGTCTCCAGCAGGGCATCCTGGAGGCCGCTCTGGCGGAGCTTTTCCGCTGCGTCCCCAAAGGCGCCCACCCCGGGCAGCACCAGCCGGTCAAAGCCGCCCAGGGCCTCGGGGTCCCGGGTGACAACCGCTTCCTGCCCGATGAAGGCGAAGGAGCTCTGCAGGGAGAAGAGGTTGCCGACCCCATAGTCCAAAATGCCAATCACCTACAGCACCCCCTTGGTAGAGGGGATTTCCGAGGCGTATTTTTCATCAATTGCCAGCGCTGCGGACAGCGCCCGGGCCGCGGCCTTGAAGGCCCCCTCGATGATATGGTGGCTGTTGACACCGGAGAGCTGCCGGAGGTGGAGCGTGATGGGGAAGCACCGGACGAAGGCGAGGAAAAATTCCTGGGCCAGCTCCGTGTCGAAATCGCCCACCTTCTGGGCAGGAATCTCCAGGCCCCAGGCCAGGTGGCTCCGGCCGGAGATGTCCACAGCGCAGGCGATAAGGGCCTCGTCCATGGGCAGGAGCATGCTACCATAGCGGCGGATGCCCCGGTTGTCCCCGGCGGCCTGGGCAAAGGCCCGGCCCAGGCAGATGCCGGTATCCTCCACGGTGTGGTGGGCGTCCACGTGGATGTCCCCCTTGCAGGCGACAGTCAAATCAAAGCGCCCATGGCGGGCAAAGAGGGTGAGCATGTGGTCCAGAAAGCCGCAGCCTGTGTCCACCTGGCTGTGCCCGGTACCGTCGATACACAGCTTGAGGGAGATGTCCGTCTCCGCAGTCGTCCGGATGATTTCACTTGTGCGCACTGCCTTGCGCCTCCTTTTCCGATAAAATATCCGCCAGGGCGCGCACAAGGGCGCCCATTTCCTCCGCTGTCCCCACAGTGATGCGCAGATACTCCTGAATCCTGGGGCTGTCCCAGCGGCGCACCAGAATGCCCCGCTGCCGCAGCGCGTCATACAGGGCCCGCCCGGAGACGGCAGGGTGGCGCACAAAGAGGAAGTTGGTCAGGGAGGGGAGGACGGTAAAGCCCAAAGCCGCCAGCCCAGCCGCGGCTTCAGCGCGGTTTTCCTGGATGGTGCGGGCATTGGCGTCATAATAATCCTGTTCGGCCAGGGCGGTCTCTCCCGCCAGGAGGGTCAGCCGGTTGATGTTATAGGGGTTAAAGGAATACTTCAGCCGGTTCAAATCCGCAATAAGCCCGGCGTCCCCAATACAAAAGCCCAGGCGGGCCCCAGCCATGGAGCGGGACTTGGAGTAAGTCTGTACTACCAGCAGATTGGGGTATTGCTTGGTCAGCGGGATGCAGGAGGCCGCCCCGAAGTCCACATAGGCCTCGTCAATCAGGACCAGGTGGTCAGGGTTGGTGCGGGCAATTTCCGCAACTTCCTCCGGAGAAATAGCCAGGCCGGTAGGGGCGTTGGGGTTTGCCAGGATGACGCTGCGGCCCAGATGGCAGTAATCCTGCGGCTGCACAGACAGATTCTCCGCTACGGGGATGATTTTGGCGTCGACGCCGAAAAGCGCGGCGTAGACCTGATAAAAGCCGTAGGTGATGTCGGGAAAGGCCGCGCCGTCCTGGCAGAAGCCCAGAAAGGCGAAGGCCAGGATTTCATCGGAGCCATTGCCCAGAAATACGTTTTCTGCATCCACACCATAATATTTTGCCAGAGCGATGCGCAGCCGGGTGCCCTCCGGGTCCGGATAGAGCCGGAGGGCGTCCGCCTCTCCTGTGAGGGCGGCCCGCACGCCGGGAGAGGGGGGGAAGGGGGATTCGTTGGTGTTGAGTTTGATGTAGCCCCTGTCCTGAGGCTGCTCTCCGGGGGTGTAGGCCTCCAGAGACTGAAAGGCGGTGTTGAGAAACCGGCTCATGCCTTCGCCTCCTTATTTGAGCGGATGAGGGCGCTGTTGGCATGGCCCTGGAGCCCCTCCTCCTGGGCAAAGCGGGCAATGTCCGGCGCACAGCGGCCCAGCGCGGCGGCGTTGTAATAGGTAAAAGAGGACTTCTTCATAAAGTCATCCACCGAGAGGGGGGAGGAGAAGCGGGCGGTGCCGCTGGTGGGCAGGGTGTGGTTGGGCCCCGCCCAGTAGTCTCCCAGTGCCTCCGGGCAGTTCTTCCCCAGGAAAATGGAGCCGGCGTTGTGGATGCGGTCCAGGTAGTCAAAGGGGTTGTCCACATATAACTCCAGGTGTTCCGGCGCAATCTCATTGGCCAAATCAATGCCGGCCTCCAGATTGGGGACCAGGAGGATTTTGCCCCGGCTATCGATGGAGGCCCGGGCAATTTCAGCCCGGGGGAGCAGGGGAATCTGTCTTTCCAGTTCCTCCTGGACGGCCACCGCCAGCCGGGGGGAGTCGGTAATCAAAATTGCAGTGGCGTTTTTGTCGTGCTCGGCCTGGGAGAGCAGGTCGGCGGACAGTATGGCCGCGTCTGCGCCGCCGGTGGCCAAAATCAGGATTTCGCTGGGCCCGGCCACCATATCGATGGCCACCCGGCCAAAGACCTGTTTCTTGGCCTCCGCCACATAGGCGTTGCCGGGGCCGACAATTTTATCTACCGCAGGGATGCTCTCCGTCCCATAGGCCAGGGCGGCGATGGCCTGGGCCCCGCCGATTTTATAGATGGCGGTGATGCCGGCCAGGTGGGCAGCCGCCAGAATCACAGGCGGCACGCTGCCGTCGGGGTTGGGCGGGGTCACCATGATGCGCTCCTTTACCCCAGCCAGCCGGGCGGGAACGGCGTTCATCAGCACGCTGGAGGGATACCGGGCGGTGCCGCCGGGAATGTAGAGGCCCACCCGCGCAATGGGTGTAAATTTCTGGCCCAGGACGACCCCGTCCTCCGGCGTGAACAGGAAGCTTTCCCGCTTTTGATGCTGGTGGAAGGCGGTGATATTTTCATGGGAGCGGCGGAGAATGTCCATCAGCTCCGGCTCTACAGCGGCGCAGGCCGCCTCTATTTCCGCCTGGCTGACCTGGAATTGCGTCAAATCGGCGCCGTCCAGGCTTTTGGTATACGCCGCCAGAGCGGCGTCTCCCCGCTGACGGACGTTTTCCAGGATTTCCGCAACGGCGGCAGACACATCCACCGCCTCGCCGATAGAGCCGAAGAGTTCCTCACGGCGTTTGCCGGCGCCGTCTGCAATTTCAATCATGGGTGATGCCTCCTTACTGGCCGGGGGCGCTGCGGCGAACGCCGTCGCAAAGCGCCCCGATTGGCTGGGACAGAAATTTATAGCTGGCCTTATTGGCGATGAGCCGGGCGCTGATGGGGACAATCTCCTCCACCACTGTAAGGCCGTTTTCCCGCAGGGTGGTGCCGGTCTCCACAATGTCCACGATGACATCGGAGAGGCGGAGGATGGGGGCCAGCTCAATGGAGCCGTTGAGCTTGATGATGTCAATCTCCCGGCTGCGCTGGGCATAAAAGCTGCGGGTAATGTTGGGAAATTTGGTGGCCACCCGCAGGGTGCGCTCCGGGTCATCCACAAAGTCTGCCGGGCCGGCCACGCACATGCGGCAGCGGCCAATCCCCAAATCGCAGAGCTCATAGACCTCCGGTGCATATTCCAAAAGGATGTCCTTACCCGCCACGCCTACGTCTGCGGCCCCCCGCTCCACATAGATGGATACGTCTGAGGGCTTGACCCAGAAGTAGCGTACCCCCGCCTGGGGGTTTTCAAAGATAAGCTTCCGGTTTTCCTCCAGAATGCTGGGGCATGGGAAGCCGGCCTGGGCAAAGATAGCATATACCTTTTCACCCAGCCGGCCTTTTGGGAGGGCAATGTTAAGCATAGTCGACGCCTCCTTCCGCTGTCACAGTGCCGGTGCGCCGGGCGCGCACCGGGGCAGGGTAGTCCGCACACTGGACGCTGACCTGCTGGCCGCGGGCGCGGAGAGCTGCCGCCGCTGCGGCCACAACTGCAGGGGGCGTGGAGGTGGCGTAGAGCAGGCACACATCCACGTCATAGGCCCGCTCCGGGCGCATGTAGGGCTCCAGGGCATCCAGGTATACGGCAAAGCCCACGGCCCCGGCGTTTTTATGGAACTTCTCCAGGAGGCGGTCATACTGACCGCCGGAGAGAACTGTGGCGGGCACGCCCCCGATAAAGCCCTGAAAGACAATGCCTGTGTAGTAGTGCATGTCGTTGACAACGGAGAAATCCAGCCGCAGCCTGTCTGCCCCGGCATCCCGGGCTAGGACGGTATAGAGTCCCCGCAGGCAAGCCAGGGCGGCGGCCATCTCGCCGTTGCTGCACAATGCCTCCAGCGCGGGGAGAACGGCCTCCCAGGGGCCGCACAGGCCGGTGAGCGCTGTCAGGCGGCGCCTTTGTGCCTCCGCCAGGCCCCAGCCGGCGGCCATCTGGCCCAGGTCGTGGATATTTTTCTGCCCAATCAGGCGCAGGACTGCGTCCTGCCGGTGCTGCGGGAGATTCAGCTCCCGCAGCAGGCCGGAGAGGATGCCCATGTGGGACACGTCCAGGACAAACTCCTCCGAGAGGGCACCCAGGCTCCCCAGGGCCAGGGAGATAACCTCGCTGACGGCGCAGGTGTCCAGCGGGCCGATGCACTCCAGGCCCGTCTGGGGAATCTCCCGCACCTCCTGGGCGTCTTTTCCGGCCCGGTAGACATGCTCGTCATAGAAAATGCGGTTCAGACAGGACACGTCCTGGATGTTTTTCAGGATGGACAGCGTCACGTCCGGCCGCAGGGCCATCAGCCGGCCCTGAAAGTCCGAGAAGGTGATGAGCCGGTCGCTGTCCAGAAAGTTCTTGTTTTCCAGGTAAAACTCATATTCCTCAAATTTGCTGATTTTTTGCTTTTTATATCCGTACTGTCCATAGAGTCCACCCAGGGCCAGGGCGGCGGCCTCGGCGCTGGTTACGGATAAACTGGGGTTTTCCATAAAAATATCACGTCCTTGTCTCAGGTACGCTCCGGGGCGGTGCGTCCCATCAGGTTCATGTATTCATCGTAGGTGACGGCCCGGTCGATGCAGCCGTCGGGGGTGAGCGCGATAATCCGGTTTGCCACGGTCTGGGTGAGCTGGTGGTCGTGGCAGGCAAAGAGGATGTTGTGCTCAAAGGCGGCCATGCCGTTGTTCAGCGCGGCGATGGACTCCTAATCCAGATGGTTGGTGGGCTGGTCGAAGAGGAGCACGTTGGCCCCCGAGAGCATCATCTTCGAGAGCATGCACCGTACCCGCTCCCCGCCGGAGAGGACGCTCACCTGTTTGTAGACCTCGTCCCCGGAAAAGAGCATGCGCCCCAGGAAGGTGCGCAGGTAGCTCTCCCGCTTGTCGGCGGAGAACTGGCGCATCCAGTCGATCAGGTCCAAATTGCAGCTGTCAAAATAGGCGCTGTTGTCCCGGGGGAAGTAGGCCTGGGTGGTGGAAACGCCCCATTTGATGGTGCCCTCGTCCGGCTCCAGTTCCCCGGCCAGGAGCTGGAAAAGGGTGGTGACGGCAATCTCGCTGTTGCCCAGGATGGCAATCTTATCCCCCCGGTTCATAATAAAGCTGACGTGGTTGAGCACCTTGACGCCGTCAATGGTTTTGCTCAAATCTGTCACAAACAGCCGGTCCTTGCCCGGCTCCCGCTCTGCCTTGAATCCCACCCAGGGGTAGCGGCGGGAGGAGGCGGGCAACTCCTCAATGGAGATTTTTTCCAGGAGCTTCCGACGGCTGGTGGCCTGGCGGGATTTGGACTTGTTGGCGGAAAAGCGGGCGATGAAGTTTTGCAGCTCCTCAATTTTCTGAGCGGCTTTTTTGTTCTGGTCCCGGATGAGCTTCTGCATCAGCTGGGAGGAGTCATACCAGAAGTCATAGTTGCCCACATATAATTTAATTTTTCCATAGTCGATGTCCACGATATGGGTGCAGACGGTGTTCAGGAAATAGCGGTCGTGGCTCACCACCAGTACGGTGCCGGGGTAGTCCAGGAGGAAGTCCTCCAGCCAGACCACGCTGTTTAAGTCCAGGTTGTTGGTGGGCTCATCCAG
>CAZRNK010000076.1:0-8304 GCA_964601435.1 uncultured Oscillospiraceae bacterium
TTTACCCCATGTTGGACAGACTTGGGATAGAGAGAAAAACGCCACACGCCACAAGACACACATTTACAAGCTGGGCTGTTAAAAGTGGGATTTCACCAGAAGTCCTACAAAAAATATTGGGACACGCCGATTACTCGACAACCGCAAATATCTATACGCATGTTGATATTAAAACTCTGGTTGATGCTGTTGAAGGAAACAATATTGCTGACACGTTACTAACAAACAAGAAAGTAGAAGAAAAAGAAAAACCCTAGAACCGTTGAGGTTCTAGGGTTTCCATGGAGCTGCTAGGCAGATTTGGACTGCCGACCTCATCCTGCGGGAAAACGGCATCCGTCCCGCCGCCGCCAAAGATTTGGGCCGGCAGCTGGCCCAGTATGTGGGCAGGGACGTCCTCCTTACCCTCTCCGGCTGGGATGGGGCCGGCCTTTCCTGCCGGGTCCTGGACGCGGACGAGGCCTGGGCCCTGCTGCTGTGCGACCCGGGGAAAAAGCGGGAGCGGCAGATGCTCATCCGCCTGGACGATGTCAAGCAGGTCCAGCTCGCCGCTGCCAGGAAGGAAAAAAGAAGGTACACCCATGAATGAGCTTGTCGTATTGGGCCTCTCCGGCGGCGTGGACTCCGCCGTGGCCGCCCATCTTTTACAAGAGGCCGGGTATCGCGTCCACGGCCTCTATCTGGACATCGGCCTCCCAGGCGGGGAGGCCGACGCCCGCCTGGCGGCGCAGGCCCTGGGCATTCCCCTCACCGTGGCGGACATCCGCGCCCAGCTGGAGGAAAAGGTCTGCGCCCCCTTTGCCGCCGCCTACTGCCGGGGCGAAACGCCGAACCCCTGCATCCTCTGCAATCCGGTGGTGAAATTCGCCGCCCTGGAGCGCCTGGCGGACGAGCTGGGGTGTACCCATATTGCCACGGGGCACTATGCCCGGACGGAGGACGGCTGCCTCTACAAAGGGGCGGGCCCCAAGGACCAGAGCTACATGCTCTGCCGCCTGTCCTGCCGCCAGGTGGCGCGGCTCCTCCTCCCCCTGGGCGCCTTCCGGGACAAGGGGGAAATCCGCGCCATTGCCGCCGCTGCCGGCCTGCCTGTGGCGGACAAGCCCGACAGCATGGAAATCTGCTTCATTCCCGACGGGGACTATGCCGGGTACATCGAGCGCCGGGGCGCATGCCCGCCGCCGGGGAACTTTGTGGACGAGGCGGGGCGCATCCTGGGCCGCCACAAGGGCATCCACCACTACACCCTGGGCCAGCGCCGGGGCCTGGGGGTGGCTGCAGGGGAGCGGGTCTATGTCTCCGCTATCCGGCCGGAGACAAATGAGGTGGTGCTCTCCGCCGGAGCGGGCCTCTTCACCCAAACTGTGTTCGCCGCCGACATGCGCTGGCTTGTCCCCGCGCCGGAGGCCGGCTTTTCCGCCGGGGTAAAAATCCGGCACGCCCGGACAGAAACCCCCGCCCGGGTGCAGCGTCTGGGCACCGGCGTGCTGCTGCACTTTGAAACGCCGGTGCGCGCCCCCACCCCGGGCCAGGCCGCCGCCCTGTATGCCGGGGACAAGGTCCTGGGCGGCGCCATCCTGGCGCCCATGCCGGAGGTATGAGGCCAAAGTCGAAAAAAGCAGAAAAAATTCGCCTTTTCCCTTGTCCAATTCCCCGCCATATGGTATTGTAAATGTACCAACGCCGCTGCGGCATGCCCCAGGCATGCCGCACAGCGAGTTTTTGACATGGGATAAAGGAGTTAATCGGGGTATGGAACTTTTGCAGGCGCGTATTCGCAAGGACGGCATCGTCAAACCCGGCAATGTCCTGAAAGTGGACAGCTTTTTAAACCACCAGGTGGACGTGAAGCTGCTGGAGGCAATGGCCGATGAGTTTTACCGGCTCTTTTCCGACCGGCCCATCAACAAAATCCTCACCATCGAGGCCAGCGGCATCGCCATCGCCAGCATCACCGCGCTGCGCTTCGGCGTCCCCTTTGTCTTCGCCAAAAAGGCCCAGAGCATCAACCTCGACGGCGAATCCTATACGGCGAAAATCGAGTCCTTCACCCACAAGCGGGTATATGACGTCATTGTCTCCAAGAAATATCTCTCTCCCGCAGACCACATCCTGATTATCGATGATTTTCTGGCCAATGGAAAAGCCCTTGCCGGGCTGATTGAGATAATCCGCGCCGCCGGCGCCACCATCGAGGGCATCGGCATCGCCATTGAAAAGGGCTTCCAGGGGGGCGGGGAGGAAATCCGCCGCCAGGGAATTCGCCTGGAGTCCCTGGCCATTATCGACGCAATGAACAGCGACACAGGGGAAATCACCTTTAAAAATTGTTAATATTTTTCTCTTGTGTTATTGGAAAAATCTATGTAAAATTGGGTTTAGTATTTTTGTGCTCCATAGCCGGGCCCGAAAATATCAGCAGGATATGCAGCGACGTGCAGCCGCCTGCATGCTCTTCCGCTACCATTCAAAGGAGGAAAAAACATGAAAAGAACACTTGCACTGCTTCTTGCGCTGGTGATGGTCTTTGCCCTGGCCGCCTGCAGCAGCGGCGATGGGAACACCACCCAGGCCCCCGCCACCGAGGCCCCTGAGGGTGAAGAGCCCGCAGCGGCCGCCGACGTAAAGATTGGCATCATCCTGGTCCATGACGAGAACTCCGGCTATGACGCCGCCCACATCGACGGCATCACCGGCGCCTGCGAGGAGCTGGGCATCGACATGGCCAACGTCGTTTTCCGCTACAACATCCCTGAGGATGAGAGCTGCTACGACGCCGCAGTGGATTTGGCTGAAGAGGGCTGCACCATTATCTTCTCCGACTCCTACGGCCATCAGAGCTACATGCAGCAGGCCGCCAGCGAGTATCCCGACACCATCTTCGTATCCTGCACCGGCGATACTGCCGCCACTTCCGGCCTCAGCAACTTCAAGAACATCTTCCCCTATACCTATGAGTCCCGCTATGTCTCCGGCGTTGTGGCCGGCATGAAGCTCCAGGAGCTCCTGGACAACGGCGAGATTACCGACCCCTATGTGGGCTATGTCGGCGCCTTCCCCTATGCGGAAGTGGTCAGCGGCTACACCGCTTTCTTCCTGGGCATCCGCTCCATCGTGCCCGATGCCCACATGGACGTCCAGTACACCAACTCCTGGTATGACTCCACTGCCGAGGCTGAGGCCGCCAATGCCCTGATGGCCAATGGCTGCGTCATCATCGGCCAGCACGCCGACTCCACCGGCGCCCCCTCTGCGGTCCAGGCCGCCTGGGAGTCCGGCACTGTGGCTTACTCCGTTGGCTATAACATCGACATGCTCTCCGTGGCCCCCGATGCGGCCCTGACCTCCTCCCAGAACGTATGGTCTGTCCTGTACAAGGCCACTCTGGAGAAGTTTGTGGCCGGCGAGGAAATCCCCACCGACTATGCCTGCGGCTATGCAGAGGGCGCCCAGTCCATTTCTCCCCTGGGCAGCAGCTGCGCTGAGGGCACCCAGGAAGCTGTTGACGCCGCCTGGGCCGGCATTGCCGACGGCAGCCTGAAGGTTTTCGACACCTCCACTTTCACTGTGGGCGGCGAGACTGTCACCAGCGCCTTTGGTCTTGACAGTGACGGCGACTTTGTCAACGACACCGGCGAGGCCATTGTGGACGGCGCTTTCCAGGAGTCCGTCCTCCGCTCCGCTCCTTACTTCTCCCTGCGGATTGACGGCATCACGGAGCTCAACGCAGGCTAAGGAGCCAAAGCAAAATCACAATACAGCAATCTACAGCACAACGGAGGGCTTCTGGAAGCCCTCCGTTTTTTCTCTCGAAAGCCCGGCTTTTGGAAAAAATACTGCCCAATTTCTTTACAAATCCCTGCAAGCTATGCTACACTGTATATAAATTCAACAGCACCACCTGCGGCCACACAGAAGCTGGCTCTTCCAACGCGAACACGGCGCAGGCGAATGCGAATCTGCAAGGAATGAAGGGGTGATTCGCTTGGCGGGCGAAAACGCAGTCCAAATGCGAAATGTAACCAAAACCTTTGGCTCCGTAGTGGCCAACAGCCACATCAACCTGGACATCCGCTACGGGGAGATTCTCTCCCTGCTCGGGGAAAACGGCAGCGGCAAAACCACACTGATGAACATGCTCTCGGGTATTTATTTCCCCGACAGCGGCGAGATTTTGGTGGACGGACAGCATGTAACCATTCGTTCGCCCAAGGACGCCTTTGATTTGGGCATCGGCATGATTCATCAGCATTTCAAGCTGGTGGACGTCCTCACGGCTGCGGAAAATATTGTTCTGGGGCTGAAGGAGCCGGGGCGGCTGAATTTAAAAAACGTCGCCGCAAAAATCCAGGAAATCTGCGACAAGTACGGTTTCAGCGTGGACCCCAACCAGAAAATCTATGACATGTCCGTCTCCCAGAAGCAGGAGGTGGAAATTGTCAAGGTCCTCTACCGGGGGGCAAACATCCTGATTCTGGACGAACCCACCGCCGTACTGACCCCCCAAGAGACGGAGCGGCTCTTCAGCGTCATGCGCAACATGCGCGCCGACGGCAAGGCCATCGTCATCATCACCCACAAGCTCCACGAGGTTATGGAAATTTCCGACCGGGTAGCCGTCCTCCGCAAGGGGGAATACATCGGCGATGTCGCCACCTCAGAAACGAATCCCCAGAAGCTCACAGAGATGATGGTAGGCCGGACTGTTACCTTGAACATTGAGCGCTCGGAGCCGGTCAACCCCCAGAAGCGCCTGGAAATCCGCCACCTCACTGTTTTGAATTCTGACGGCGTCAAAGCGCTGGACGATGTCTCCTTTGACGTATTCAGCGGCGAAATCCTGGGCATTGCCGGCATCTCCGGCTGCGGCCAGAAGGAGCTGCTGGAGGCCATTGCCGGCCTCCAGGTTATTGAGCCCGGCGCCTCCATCACTTTCTACCCAGAGGAAGGACAGACCCACGATTTGGTAGGCATGAGTCCCCTGGAAATCAAGCAGGCCGGCGTGGCCCTCTCCTTTGTGCCGGAGGACAGGCTGGGCATGGGGCTGGTGGGCGCCATGGGCATGACGGACAACATGATGCTCCGCAGCTATCGCAACGGCCATGTCTTTACCCACCGGAGAGCCCCCCGGCAGCTTGCTGAAACGATTGTAGAGCAGCTGGAAGTCATGACGCCGGACGTCAACACCCCGGTACGCCGCCTCTCCGGCGGCAACGTCCAAAAGGTCCTGGTGGGCCGGGAGATTGCCGCTACCCCCAAGGTCCTCATGACAGCCTACGCCGTCCGGGGCCTGGACATCAACACCTCCTACACCATCTACCGCCTCCTCAATGAGCAGAAGGCCGCCGGAGTCGCCGTCCTCTATGTGGGCGAGGATTTAGACGTCCTTCTGGAGCTGTGCGACCGGATTCTGGTACTCTGCGGCGGCCATGTCAATGGCATTCTGGACGGCCGCAGTACCACCAAAGAAGAAGTGGGCCTTCGGATGACCCATCTGAGAAAGGAGGAGACGCCGGCATGAACCAAACTGCAGCCCATCACAAACAGCCCCTTGTGCGCATTGCCAAGCGGGACACCATTCGCTGGTGGAAGGCCTGGGGCATCCGCCTCATCGCCATTCTGGCGGCGCTCATTGTCAGCGGGCTTTTCATCTATGCCGTCACCAAGCTTAACCCCGTCCGGGTATATGAGGCCATGTACGAAGGCGCCTTCGGCACCAACCGCCGGTGCTGGGTCACCGTCCGGGACGCTATGATGCTCCTGTGCATCAGCATCGGCCTGGCCCCCGCCTTTAAAATGCGCTTCTGGAACATCGGCGCCGAGGGCCAGGTCCTGATTGGGGGCTGCGCCACCGCCGCCTGCATGATTTACATGGGCGCCAATGTCCCCTCCTGGGTACTGCTGCTCATTATGTTCGGCGTCAGCGTCATTGCCGGCGCTATCTGGGGCATTATTCCCGCCCTGTTCAAGTCCCGGTGGAAAACCAACGAGACGCTCTTTACCCTGATGATGAACTATGTGGCCATCCAGATTACCTCCTACTGCGTCGCCCTGTGGGAAAACCCCTACGGCTCCAACACGGTAGGCGTCATCAACCAGCAGACCCAGGCGGGCTGGTTTCCCGCCATCTTTGGCCAGAACTATATGCTGAATGTCCTGCTGGTAGCCGCCCTGACCATCGGCATGTTTATCTACCTCCGCTACACCAAGCAGGGCTATGAAATTTCCGTAGTGGGCGAGAGCGAAAACACTGCCCGCTATGCCGGCATCAAACTCAGCCGGGTATACATCCGCACCATGGCCATCTCCGGCGCTATCTGCGGCCTGGCGGGGTATCTGGCCGTGGCCGGCGCCAGCCATACCATCTCCACCTCCACCGCCGGAGGCCGCGGCTTCACGGCCATCATTGTGGCCTGGCTCGCCAAATTCAACACCTTTGTCATGGTGCTGATTTCTTTCCTGCTGGTGTTCCTGGAAAAGGGCGCGATTCAAATTGCCTCGCAATTCAATCTCAACGACTATGCGTCCAACGTCATTATGGGCATCATCCTGTTCTTCATCATCAGCAGCGAATTTTTCATCAACTACCGGTTGATTTTCCGCAAAAAAGGGGGAGCTGAATAATGGAGCAATTCATTGCACTTTTCCAGGCGGCCGTGGTTTTCGGCACCGTCATTCTGTACGGCGCCACAGGCGAGATTTTGACGGAGAAATCCGGCAACCTGAACCTGGGCGTGCCGGGCATTATGTACTTAGGCGGCATCGCCGGGCTGGCCAGCGCTTTCTTCTATCAGAATGCGGTGGAAAACCCCATTCCCATTGTCTGCATTCTCCTGTCGTTCGTCTGTGCCTTTGCGGCGGCGGCATTGGGCGGGCTTATCTTCAGCTTTATTACGATTACCCTCCGGGCCAACCAGAACGTAACAGGCCTGACGCTGACCATCTTCGGCGCCGGCATTGCCAACTTCTTCGGCGGCAGCCTGAACACCCTGGCCGGCGGCGTGGGACAGATTAGCGTGGACGTCACCAGCATCGCCTACCGGGCCTCCATCCAATCCAGCGTCAATCTGGGTATTTTCGGCCGGCTCTTTCTCAATTACGGCTTTATGGTCTACCTGGCCATTGTGATAGCCATCTGCGTCCACCGCTTCCTCAACAAGTCCCGGACGGGCCTGAGCCTCCGGGCCGTCGGGGAAAACCCCGCCACAGCGGACGCCGCGGGCATCAACGTCACCAAGTACCGCTATCTGGCCACCTGCATCGGCGCGGGCATCTCCGGCCTGGGCGGGCTGTACTACACCATGGACTACATCAAGGGCACCTGGGCCAATGACGGTACCATCGAGCGTCTGGGCTGGCTGGCCGTGGCCCTGGTTATCTTCTCCACCTGGAAGAGCGTCAATGCCATCTGGGGCTCCTATCTCTTCGGCGTGCTGTTCTGGATGTATTTCTACATTCCCGGCCTCACCCGCAGCTCCCAGGAACTGTTCAAGATGCTGCCGTATCTGGTCACCATCGTGGTGCTGGTGGCCATCAGCCTCCGGAAGAAATGGGAAAACCAGCCCCCTGCCAGCCTGGGTCTGGCATATTTCCGAGAAGAACGCTAAAGGGGCTTTTCTGGGCTTTTCAGAAAAGTACCCAAAAGAACATTTTTCTCCTTGCGAGGGGACGAAGGCGTTCCTTTTCTTGCTCCTGCAAGAAAAGGAACCAAAAGAATATTCCACCCATTTCTTTCAACAGCGAAAGAAACGGGTGGAGCCCAAAGAAACGCCGCAAGAGGGAACCCGACCACAAATGTCGGGTTCCCTCTTGACACCCTCCCGGTAGAATCCGAGCTGGTTTCCTCGGAGCTGGAGAGGCTATCTGATTTGTCTCTAGCGCCGATTCGCCGGGCTTCCGCCCTGGGTTATGCTGTGTCTTAATGTGAGGCGCCCAATCTAAGATTTTGCTTTACTAGGGCACAAGCCCGTCACGTCAGCGCAAGCTCCGTATCCCGCGCTTCCACACGTTCGTGTGAAAGCTTAGTCACTCCGCTGCGCTTCCTTTCCGATGCAAACCCATTTTCATTGGGCTTTGCATCGGTTTTTCCTATGCTGAATCCAGGAGGGCAATTTCGCACTAAGATTCTGCTTTATCCAGGGACAAGGGCCCGTATTGGTTGCTGGAGGGCTTTCCAATATTTTGCCCGCGGCCCCGGCGCTGGTAACTGAGATTTGCGTGGGGGGATTCCAAAGGGGACCCGGCATTGGTTAGCCGGGTCCCCTTTGGCCTGTTCTTTTGGATACTTTTCTTGCAGGAGCAAGA
>CAZRNK010000077.1:0-8271 GCA_964601435.1 uncultured Oscillospiraceae bacterium
GTCATGGCGGCGTCGAAGGCGGCGCGGGTGGCCACCTTGACATTGCCCACCTTTACGCAGTCGCCAAATTTGCGGAACTCCGGCGCGCAGCTCCGGAAGCTCTCCGCCAGGGCCGCCCGGGGCCGCATGCCTACCGCCAGGATGACGGTGTCGGCTGGCACCTTGTGTGCCACGCCGGCGGCATCTGCATAAGAGACGCCGTCGGCCTCTATCTTGGTGACCCGGGCGCCGGTGACGGCGTCGCAGTGGTCGCCCACCTGGCCGATGAGCTCCTCGCGGTAGGTGCGCATGGCGTCCGGCGCCAGCTCCGGCTGCATTTCCAGAACCGTGACGGTTTTGCCGTTCATGCCGTAGTGGACGGCTGTTTCGCAGCCCACCTGACCGCCGCCGATGACCACGATGTTCTGCCCGACCCGCTCCGGGGCGAAGAAGCTGTCTCCGGCCCAGATGACGTTGTCCCCGTCCACGCCGGGAATCGGCGGGATGACCGGGTCAGCGCCCACAGCGCAGAAAACCGTGTCAAAGCCCATGGGTGCGAGCATCTCCGGCGTGGCCTCAGTGCCCAGTTTTACGGTGATGTTTTCGTCTGCCTCCACATGGCGGATGAGGTACTCTTTATACTTGCGCAAATCGTATTTGAAGGACATGAAGTCCGCATCATTGAGCTGGCCGCCCAGAGTGTCCGCCCGCTCGAAGAGGGTGACGGTGTGGCCCCGCTCAGAGGCCAGGAGGGCCGCCTTCATGCCGGAAGGGCCGGCGCCGATGATGGCGACATTCTTCTTGACATACTCCTTGGGCACCAGCATATCCAACTGGCTCTCCCGGCCGGCGGTGGGGTTCACGGCGCAGGAGTAATAGTGGGTCTTTTTAAATTCGTCCAGGCAGTGGAAGCACTTGATGCAGGGGACGATGTCTCCGGGCCGGCCCTCCTGAATTTTCCGGACGGTGTAGGGGTCGGCAATCATGCCCCGGGCCATGGCGACGATGTCCGCCTCCCCGTTGGCCAGCACCCGCTCGATGGCCTCGGGCTGCTGGAAGGCGCCCAGGGTGAGGACGGGGATGTGGATGTCGGGGCAGGCCTTTACCGTCTTGGCCAAATAGGCGTTGCAGGCCTCCGGCAGGAAGCCGGTGGGGTGGGTGATGGCCCGGAGCCGGGGCTCGCGCACCACGCCGGCGGAGATGTGGGCAATATCAATGCGGTCCTGGATGAGCTTTAAAAATTCCACACATTCCTCCACCTCGAAGCCGCCGGGGACACATTCCGAGCCGGAGATGCGGTACTCAATGAGCAAATCCCGGCCGACCCGCTCCCGGATGCGGTCCAAAACCATCAGGGGGAACCGGGCCCGGTTTTCCATACTGCCGCCGAACTCATCCGTCCGGTGGTTGGAGCGGGGGGAGACAAACTCCTGGAGGAGGGTGCCGTGGCCGCCGTGAATCAGCAGGGTATCAAAGCCGCAGAACTTGACGCACTCCGCCAAATCCGCATAGCGGTTGGCCAGCTTGTCCATCTCCTCGTAGGGCATCTGGTAGAAGTGGAGGCCGTCGGCCCGGGTGAAGTCGCTGCAGCCATAAATTTTCTCCTTCTTGGCCTCCTCTGTGTACTCGCCCTCGGAGCCGAAATGGATAAGCTCATAGGAGCAGTAGGCGTCATAGAAGTGAATGGCGTTGGTAAAGTGGATGAAGTTGCGCCAGCCGGTGGGGTCTTCAATGTTGAAGTTGGAGTGGATGGGGTCGCGGCCGGGGTTGTTCACCTGCTGGCCGCCGCAGGCTACCTGGGCGGCGCCCCCCTTGGCCTTTTGCAGATAGTTGCAAATCATGGTGGGCTCGGGATAGGTGGGGGCGTTGTTCTGCATCATGTGGCCCATGGATGGGGCGCTGAAGATGCGGTTTTTGAATGTGACCTTGCCTACAGTCAGGGGCTCAAAAATATGGGGATAGTACTGGTTCATGTCATGTCCTCCTCGCCGCTTCAGATTGGGCGGTCTGCACAAAAACCGCCGCCCGGCATCTCCTATTATAGAGGACGGGCAGCGGAAAGGGAAATATGGAATTTTGATTGCCTTGATTGCAAATCTTTATAGATGGCTCACAGCAGCCCCACAAAATGCTGCACAATCAGGGACACCACCGCCACCATGAACCAGCAGCACAGGCCCAGAATAATGGGGCGGATGCCGTTTTTAAAGAGGCTCTTCAGATTGGTGTTCAGGCCGATGCCCGCCATGGCCACCATGATGCCGAATTTGCCGATGTCGTTTAAAACGCTGGAGGCGTTCTCCGGCAGGATGCCGGTGGAGTTAAAGATGGCCGTGGCCAGAAAGCCCAGGACAAACCAGGGGAAAATTTTCGCAACGGAGTAAGAGGCGGCGGCCTCGCCCCCCTGGGCCTTGATTTTCCGGGTGCGCCACAGGGCCAGCACCAGGGTGATGGGGATAATCATCAGCGTCCTGGTCAGCTTGACGATGGTGGCCAGCTCCCCGGCGGTGTCGCTGAAGGCAAAGCCCGCGGCCACCACGGAAGAGGTGTCGTTGATGGCGGTGCCCGCCCAGATGCCAAAGCCGGTGTCGGTCATGTTCATGGCGTGGCCCAAGGCCGGGAAGATAAATACCGCCAGGATATTGAACAGGAAAATGGTGGAGATGGCATAGGCCACTTCCTTGTCGTCGGCGTCAATCACCGGCGCGGTGGCGGCAATGGCGGAGCCGCCGCAGATGCTGGTGCCCACGCCGATGAGGGTGGAGGTGTTCCCCGGCACCCGCAGGGCGCGGCCGACGAAATAGGCCGTCAGCAGGGAGGTGGCGATGGTGCACACCATGACTGCCAGGGACTGGCCGCCGGTGCGTAAAACCGTGCCGATGTCCATGCCGAAGCCGATAAAGATGATGGAATACTGCAAAATCTTTTTGCCGCAGAAGGTGATGCCGGGGCTGAAGCGCTCCGGACGGGGGATAAAGGCGCAAATCATGCCAATCAGAATGGCGAATACCGGCCCGCCGATGAGCTTCCCGTAAGTCGGGATATACTGGGCCAGGGCCCAGGCGATGGCGCCGATGACAAAGCAGGGCACAATGCCCCAGAGAAGGTTTGGTTTCTTTTTTTCCTCAGTCACACACTCAGCTCCTTTTTTGCCTTTCTATCAGTGTACCATGGCCGGCGGGGAATGTACAATACAGGTCTTTGATTTCCATCATAAAATTTTCTGATAGACTTTTTCATTTTTTAAATAAGGCCTAGAGCCGGTTCTTGTCTCCCCATTCGCACATCCCGTCCAGAATCGGCATCAGGGAGCGGCCCCGCTCTGTGAGGCTGTACTCCACCTTGGGCGGAATCTGCGGATATTCCTCCCGATGGACCAGCTGGTCGGCCTCCAGCTCCTTCAGGGTGGCGCTCAGGGTTTTGTAGGAGATGCCGCCGATATATTTTTTCATCTCATTGAAGCGCACCACCCCGAACTCCATCAGGGTGTAGAGGATGGTCATTTTGTATTTCCCGTTAATCAGCGACAGTGTGTAGCTGAAGCCGGTCTCCCCCAGGCTTTCGTTTGCAATGCACCGCTGGCCCATATTTACACTCTCCTCTTAGTAAGTATAATGCTTTTTTGTAAGTATTGCACCTTTATGTGCGTACTTGATTTTTGCTATGCATCTGCTATGATTATAGTATCAGACTTGGAGAAAGTCAATTGTGAAAACGAGGAGGATGCTTTATGGGCAAAAAAATTACGGTGATTACAGGCAGTCCCCGGAAGGGGGGCAACAGCCTGGCCATGACGGATGCCTTCATTCAGGCGGCGGAGGCAAAGGGGCATACGGTAACCCGCTTCGACGCGGCGCAGATGCGCATCGGCGGCTGCCATGCCTGCGAGACCTGCTATAAGACAGGGAAGGCCTGTTCTTTTGATGACGACTTCAACCTGATTGCCCCGGCGATTCTGGAGGCGGATGTGCTGGTCTTTACCATGCCGGTATACTGGTACTCCATCCCCTCCCAAATCAAGGGCGTCATTGACCGCATCTATTCCATGGTTGTGGGGGGCAAGGACATCGCAGGAAAGGAATGTATCCTGATTGCCTGCTGTGAGGAGGATGACCTCTCGGTGCTGGACGGCGTGCGGATTCCCATGGAGCGCACCGCGGCCCTGAACAAGTGGAAGATGGTGGGCGAGGTCCTGGTGCCCGGCGTCCTGAATGTGGGCGACATCGACAAGACCGACGGCTGCCAGCGGGCCGCAGCCCTGGCAGAGCGGCTGTAAGGGAGCGTATCAGGATGGGCAAAAAGATTGTGATTTTGAACGGCTCGCCCCGGAGAAAGGGAAATACCTCCGCCCTGGTGGAGGCGTTTACCCGGGGCGCGGAGCAGGCGGGGCACACGGTGGAGGCCTTCTTCCTGGGGGAGATGGATATCCACGGCTGCAAGGGCTGCTTCGGCGGCCACAGCAGCAGGGAATGTCCCTGCGTCCAGCGGGATGATATGGCGAAAATCTATCCCGCGGTGCGGGCGTGCGACGTGGTGGTGCTGGCCTCCCCGCTGTACTACTGGAACCTGAGCGGCCAGCTCCGTACTGCCGTTGACCGCCTCTTTGCCCTGGAGGAGGGGGACAGCAATCTGCTCCGGGGCAATGGGCGCGCCTGCGCCCTGCTCATGGCGGCGGAGGGCTCGGACTTTTCCGATGTGCTGACCTACTACAACCATCTGGCAGAGCATTTGCGCTGGGAGAACCTGGGCGCCGTTCTGGCCGGAGGGAACGGGGATATCGGCGACATCGCCGGAAAACCGGCGCTGCAGGAGGCCTATGAACTGGGCAAAGGAATCGCATAAGAGATATAGAAAGCCCGCCGCTGGGGCGAACCCGGCGGCGGGCTTTTTTAGTGGCTTTTTGTGTGCGGGGGGTTAGGAAATTTGCTGGGTGATGAAGTCTGTGACTTCCTGAACCGTGTACAAATCACTTACCGCTTCATCCGTAATCACGATGTCGTACGCTTCCTCCAGGGACATGATGAGCTCCACCACGTCCAGGGAGTCTGCCCCCAAATCGGTTACGATGTTGGTCTCCGGAAAGATGGTCTCCTCCGGAATCTCCAACTGCCTGGCCAACATGCTTCTTACTTTTTCGTATACCACAATTCAACCTCCCTCTCAGGAGCGCTCAGCTCCATTCCCGAATCTGTGGTTTACTGCTGTTGTCGCCCGACTCCGGCCGGACATAGGACACCACCACCCGGCGGTTGGGCTCCGTGCCGGTAGAGCTGGTGGTGACGCCCTCGTAGTTCTGCAGCGCGGTATGGATGACATGCCGCTCGTAGGAGTTCATCGGCTCCAGTGCCATGCTGCGCCGGTATTTGACCACCTTGGCGGCCATTTTCTCTGCCAGGCGGACCAGGGATTCCTCCCGCTTGCTGCGGTAGTTCTCCGCGTCCACGCTGATGTGCATCCGCTTGTCTGCGCCCCGGTTCACAGCGTAGTTGGTCAGGTGCTGGATGGCGTCCAGGGTTTCCCCCCGGCGGCCAATGACGGCACCCATGCCGTTGCCGCTCAAGTTGGCGGTAATGCCGCCGTTTTCCCGGTGGTGGATTTGGATGGAGGCCTTGACGCCCATGTGAGTCAGGAGGCCGGAGAGGAAATTCACAACTTTCTCCTCCTGAGAACCCGGCTCCACCGGCTCTCCCTGGGGGGCCTCCGGTGCGGGCGCTGCTTCTGCCTTTGGGGCCTTGGCCGGCGCTGCCGGCGCCGCGGCGGGCTCCGGAGCAGCCTCGGGCGCCTCATAGAAAACCTTGAGCACCGCCGGAGCGGACCCGATGCCCAGGAAGCCGGACTTGGCCCGCTGCAGAATCTCTACAGAGACCTCATCCCGGTCCAACCCAAGCTGGGCCAGCGCCGAAGCGAGGGCCTCTTCCTCGGTTTTCCCGGTGACTTCAATTGATTTACGCATATATTCTCTCCTATAGTACACTGACAGCTTACCGCGTCTCGGCGGGCGGCGCTTCGTCCTCCCCGGCGGTGTCAGTGGGTGCGTTTGCTTCTTCTACCTCTGCGGCGGCGTCCTGTGCCGGCGCAGAGGGCGCTTCCGGTTCCGCTGCGGCTGCCTCGAGTGCGGCGCCTTCCGCTGCCTGGAGGGTGTCTGCCTCAGGTGCGCCGGCAGAGATGTCCTCGGACGCATCCTCTGCGGCGGCTTCGGCTACCTTCTGGGCGGCCTCCGGGTTGGTAAAGCGGTCCGGTACATAGGCCCGGCCACGGGCATAGCGGCGGTTGCCTACCTGGGAAGCGGGCTGCTCCTCCTTGCCGGTGGAGATGCCCAAACGCTCCCGGCGTTCCTGCCGCTCCTGCCGCTCGATGGCGGCCTGGCGCTCTTCCTCCCGGGCCTTCTGGTTGGATTGAATTTTCCGTTTGCTGGTGTTGGGGTTGCGGACAGTGGCCCCCTCTGCCCGGAGACGCTCGGTCTCCTGGCGTTTGGCCTCCAGCTCCGCTTCCTTCTCCTTTTCCTGCTGAATCCGCACAGCGTCCTCTGCGTCCAGCACCTTGTTGTAGTGCCGGTTGAGAATCAAATCCTGGATGATGCCGAAAACGCTGTTGAAAATCCAGTATACACCCAGGGCGGCAGGCATGGAAAAGCAAATCCACAGGGAAATCAGCGGACTGATAATCATCATGGTCTTCATGTTTCCCTGCTGCTCGGCGGTCTGGGGATTGGAGCGGTTGCTGATGCGCATGGCCAGCCAGGAGAAAAAGGCGGAAATAATGGGGATGAGGAACAGCCCCACGGCGGGCAGCCAGGCGGAAGGTGTGCTCCAGTCGAAGCTCCAAACGGCAAAGCTGGGGGTGCTACCCAGGTTCAGGCCCAGGAAGTTGTAGTTTAAGTCCACAACTTCGGGGACGATGGCGCTGATGGCCTCATAGTTCTCATGGACAAGCTGGGAGATGGTAATCTCGCTGTAGGCGGTAGTCTCGCCTGCGTACAGGCCCATGGAGGTCAGTGCGTCGGTAATCTGGGTGACCTGCTCGGCGGCCAGGCCCATCATCCGGGTCAGGGGCTGGCGGATTACGCTGTACAGGGCAATCAGGATGGGGAAGGGCAGCAGTGTCCACAGGCAGCCGGACATGGGGTTGACCCCCTCGGCCTTATAGAGCTTGGCCAGCTCCTCCTGGTATTTCTGCTTGTTGCCCTCGTATTTTTTCTCCAGCTCCTTCATCCGGGGCGTGAAGCGGCTGAGCCGCATCATGCTCCGCGTGCTCTTCATCTGGAAGGGAAGGAGCACAAGCTTTACCAGCAGGGCAAAGAGGATTACGGCCAGGCCGTAATTGCTGGTGAGATAGTATAGCTGCAGCAGCAGCCATGCGAATGGTTTCGTAATAACTGACATTCAGGTGCTCCCATCTCCGTGCCCGGTCAGGGCACCGGGTCGTAAAAGTCGTGGTCCCCCCGGTGAAAGGGGTGGCATTTGGCAAGACGCTTCAGTGCCAGCCAGCCGCCCCGGGCCGCGCCATATTTCTCAATGGCCTCCAGGGCGTATTGGGAACAGGTGGGAATAAACCGGCAGCAGGGCTTGGTATGCGGGGAGATGTACCGCCGGTAAAACCGAATCAGACCCAGCAGAATGCGCTTCATGTCTCATCCCCCTGGGGTGGCGCTGCCAGCAGGCCCAGCCGGGTGCAGGCGGACAGGAAGTCCGCCTCCAGCTGCCAGTACGGGACATAGCGGCTGCGTACCCTGGCCACCAGGACGATGTCCATGCCCCTCCGGAGCCTGGACTCGTGAAGCCGGTAAATTTCCCGCAGGCGCCGGCGGACTCGGTTGCGGTGGACCGCCTTGCCAATCTTGTTGCTCACAGTGATGCCATAGCGGTTTTCCCCGCGCCCGTCAGGACGGCAGTAGACCACCAGGGACCTCTCTGCGGCACTTTTTCCTTTGGAGTACAGGCGCCGGAATTCCCGGTTGGTCTTGATGGTCGTTGAAAACTGCATCCTGCCTCACTCCATTTTCCGTTTTCCGCAGCCTTAGTAGGACAGACGGGCTCTGCCCTTCGCCCGGCGGCGGGCCAGGACCTTACGGCCGTTGCGGGTGCGCATCCGCTTGCGGAATCCGTGCTCCCGCTTGCGCTGACGTTTCTTGGGCTGGTAGGTACGAAGCATGTTCGGTACACCTTCCTTTCTTAAATCAAAATACTCAACAGCGGCTTTTGCCGCAGTAGTTGACAAAATGCTTGCCCGGCGGCAAAAACCGCCAGACAAACATTATACTATACGGTTTTTAAATCTGTCAACCTTTTCATA
>CAZRNK010000078.1:0-8227 GCA_964601435.1 uncultured Oscillospiraceae bacterium
AATAGAAAACATATAACAAAAAACACCCTGATGGCTCAGGGTGTTTTTTCAGTCCGTGGAAAAAAGCGCAGCCCGCTTTGCCAGGCCGCATGATTGGACAGGCGAGATTAATAGCCCACTGTGACAAACTGATGGACATGCCGCTGCTGCTCCGCTTCATCCCACATGGCGCAGGCGCAGTCGGCGTAGGAAATCTGGCTCACATCAAAATACTGCCGGCTCTCCTCATCGGTTGTCACCAGGTAGCCGTCGGTACGGAAGCGATAGCGTCCACCATGGGACTGCATGTGGGTCTGCATCCGCGCCGCAGGGACCACCACTGTCCAGTCCAAATCCGTCGTAGCGCGATAAATCGCAAAGCTGTCATGGATGTTGAGATAAAAATGCCGGGTCGTCTCCTGGAAATAGTCTGTCTCCACCAGGCTCTCCCCGGTGGACACCTTTGCCCCGGAGCTGCCCAGCAGGGCCACCACCCGGTGCACGCCCGCCGTCCGGGCACAGTCCAAGACACTGCGGATTTGGTCCGGGTATACCCAGGGGTTTTCCAGGCTGGGCGGAAAGACAGGCAGAATCACATCCGCTCCCTGAAAGGCTCGGAGCAGGACTTCCCGGTCCTCCGCACCCCCCTGGAACAGCGCTACAGAGGCATCCAGCGGCTCGCTTGGCGTCTTGCGGGCCACGCCCCGGAGGGTATGCCCCCGCTTTTTGTTCTCTTCAATCAGGGCCCGGCCCAGGTTGCCGGTGATACCGATGCATACTGTAATCATTTTCCCGCTCCTTCCTCAGCCTGGGAATAGCCCAGGGCGACCAGCTTCCGGTGCCAGGTGGGGGTGTGGACCTCCCCGGCAATAAAATGGGCCAAATCCTCCATGGTCAGACGGCTCGTCTCCAGGAAGTTGGGATTGTTCGGGTCTGTGACCACCAGCGTATTCTCCTGGACGGTGTAGGCGTTCGTCACTGCCCCATAGGGGATGAGGTCCGCAGCGGGGGCCACCAGGAGCCAGTCCAGTTCCCCCTCCTGAAAGAAAATGTCCCGCACCTGTTCGTGGACGCACTCCACGTTATAAAAAGCCGGATGGGGCGGGGCGGCCTCCATCATGGGCCGTCCGTCCGGAGCACGCAGGGCCATAAAATTGCTCATGGCCACAAGCCGGCCTACCCCCGCCGCCTTGCAGGCGCGGAGGACATTGGCGTTCTGCTCCGGATAGGTCTCCGGGTGCTCCCGGGTGGGGGCAATGGCCAGCACCACGGCGTCCGCGCCGGCCACAAAGGCCGCCGTCTCGTCATAGTTTCCCGTGTCCACCTGCACCGTGGGCAGCGACAGCCCCAGCTTGTCCAGGACTGGCTTCACCCGCTCCGGGCGGCGGTTGGCGCCGGTGACGGCATCCCCTGCGGCCAGCAGCTCCGCCGCCACCCGCTTGCCGATGCGGCCCGTAATGCCGATGATTGCAATCTTCAGCTTCTGCATGCATGCAGCCCCTTTCTGCAAATCTTCTTTTCCCCGCCCGCCGGCGTGGGACTCTATGTGCACCACTATAGCACGCGGAAAGCAAAAACACCAGCACCAGATTCGTACATGAATCCGGTGTTGGTGTCCAATTTTGTTTATTTTTTCTCCATGGCAGCCATCGCCAGACCGCCCTTGGCCAGCTATTTACCGGGAGACGATGGCCTTGGTATCCCGGGCGATGACCAGCTCCTCGTTGGTGGGGATAACCAGGAGCTTCACCTTGCTGTCGGGGGTGGAGATGACCAAATCGCTGCCGCGCTTGGCATTGGCCTCTTCGTCAATGGCGCAGCCCAGGTAGCCCAGGTAGCTGCAGATATTCTTGCGGACGCTGGGGCTGTTCTCGCCGACGCCGGCAGTAAAAATGATGGCGTCCACGCCGTTCATAACCGCCACATAGGAGCCCACGGTCTTGGCGGCGCAGTAGGCAAACAAATCCAGGGCCAGGGCCGCCCGCTCGTTGCCCTCGGCAGCAGCGGCATCCAAATCCCGGAAGTCGCTAGAGACGCCGGATACGCCCAGGACGCCGGACTTCTTATTGAGGATGTTGGTCATGGCGGCGATGTCCAGATTCTCCTTGCCCATGATATACTCCAGGCAGCTCACGTCAATGTCGCCGCAGCGGGTGCCCATGGGCAAACCGGCGATGGGGGTGAAGCCCATGGAGGTATCCACGCTCTTGCCGCCCAGAACAGCGGAGATGGAGCTGCCGTTGCCCATATGGCAGGAGATGAGCTTCAGCTCCTCAATGGGTTTGCCCAGCATTTCGGCGGCCCGGGCGGTCACATAGCGGTGGGAGGTGCCATGGAAGCCGTAGCGGCGGACCTTGTAGTCGGTGTAGTATTCATAGGGGATGGCATAGGTGAAGGCCTTCTTGGGCATGGTCTGGTGGAAGGCCGTGTCAAACACCGCCACCTGGGGCACATCGGCGCCCATAACCTCGGTGCAGGCGTTGATGCCGGTGATGTTGGCGGGGTTGTGCAGGGGCGCCAGGGGGATGCACTCGGCAATGGCGGCCATGACATCGTCGTCAATCCGGACGCTCTCGGCAAAGGCCTCGCCCCCGTGGACTACCCGATGGCCCACGGCGTCAATCTCCTTCATGGACGCAACCACGCCATACTCGGCGCTCACCAGCTTGTCAATGACGGCAGAAATGGCCTCGGCATGGGTGGGCAGGGCGATGTCCTCGTCAAACACAGGCTTGTCCCCAACAAGCGGGGTGTGCTTCAGATGCCCGTCGATTCCGATGCGCTCACATAGGCCCTTGGCCAGGACGGCCTCCGTGTCCATGTCAAAGAGCTGGTACTTCAGAGAAGAGCTTCCGGCATTGATGACCAAAATCTTCATGTTCTTACGTTCCTTTCTATTGTAAATACTCTTTTTTTCCGGTACAATGGGGAAAATACAGTTGAGAAAGCTCATAGGAGCTCACCCGATTTATTGTATACACTTACATGCAAAAAGGCAAGACTTTTTTCCGGGAAAGAGAGAGAAAAATGCGCGTAATCGGCATCATTGGGGAATATAATCCCTTTCATTTCGGACATGCTCACCATTTCGCCGCCACCAGGGAAGCCCTGGGGACGGCCTCTCCCATTGTCTGCGTCCTCAGCGGCAACTTCGTCCAGCGGGGCGATGCGGCGCTCTATTCCAAATTCGCCCGGGCAGAGGCGGCGGTGCGCTGCGGCGCGGACCTGGTCTTTGAGCTGCCCCTCCCCTGGTCGCTGTCCTCGGCGGAGGGCTTCGCCCGGGGGGCGGTGGGGCTGCTGGGGGCCCTGGGTGTGGTGACGGATTTGAGCTTTGGCAGCGAGTGCGGCGCTGTGCGCCCGCTGGATACCCTGGCCGTGGCCCTGCTGGATCCAGCCATGGACAAAAAGATTCAGGCGGAGCTCCTCAGCGGCATCTCCTACGCCGCTGCCCGCCAGAACGTCCTCAGCCGGGAGCTGGGCCAGACGGCGGAGCTGCTCAAGGAGCCCAACAACATCCTGGCCGTGGAATATCTGAAAGCCATTCACGACCAGCGGCTCAACCTGTCCCCCTGGACCACCCCCCGGGTGGGCGCGGCCCACGATGCGCCCCACAGCCGGGGCAAAATCCGCAGCGCCACAGAGCTCCGGGCGCTCCAGGCCAGCGGCAAGCCCATCTGGGATTTGGTGCCCGAGGAGGCGGCCCAGGTCTTCCGCCGGGAGGCGGAGAGCGGCCGGGGGCCCGTCACCATCCGGGAACTGGAGACCGCCATCCTCTCCCGGCTGCGGATGCTCAGCGAGACGGCTTTCAACCGGATTCCCGGCGCCGGCGAGGGGCTGGGCAACCGTCTGTGCCGCGCCGCCTGGGAAGAGCCCACCCTGGACGGCATCCTCTCCGCCGCCAAAACCAAGCGCTATGCCCTCTCCCGGCTGCGGCGGATGGTATTCTGCGCCGCCCTGGGGGTTCAGATTGGGATGGACGCGGGGATTCCCCCCTATGCCCGGCTCCTGGCCGCCACGGAGCGGGGCCGGGAACTGCTGCGGGACATCGCCAGGAATGGGGCCGTCCCGGTGCTCACAAAGCCCGCCTCCGTCCGGGATATGGACGCGGAGGCCCGCCGGCTTTTCGAGCTGGAGTGCGCCGCTGACGACCTGTATGTCCTGGGCTATGCCGCCCGGGAGGAGCGCCGGGGCGGCAGCGACTGGCGCACCAGCCCCATCCTGGTCCCCACCCCTGCGGCGGCCCACAGCCTGCCCCGGAGCAAAGGCCTCCGGCGAAAGGATGGCCAGGAATGAAAAAACGGAGAATTTTCCACACAGCCCTCTCCCTCTGCCTCCTCTGCGCCCTGCTCGCCGGCTGCGGCAGCGACGCCGCTCCCGAGACCACAGCGCCGGGCCCCGTGGTGCGCATCGGCGTCCTGGAGCCGGAGACCGGCGGCCTCGCCGCCGGCGGCTATCAGGAGATATTGGGCATCGCCTATGCCAACCAGGAGCACCCCACCGTGAACATCGGGGGCTTTACCTATACCGTGGAGCTAGTCTACGCCGACGCCACCTCAGACCCCGCCGCCGTGGCGGAGGCGGCCACTGCCCTGGTAGAGGCCGGGGTATCCATCGTCCTGGGGCCATACAGCTCTGCCCTCACCCTGGCCGCTGCAGAAATTTTCGATGCGGCGGGCATCCCCGCCATTACCGCCGGGGCCACGGAGACAGCGGTGACGAAGTCCGTCTCCGGCTATTTCCGCCTGTGCCACAAAAACGACGTTTTAGGGGGGATTCTGGCATCCTTCGCCGAGGAGCGCTTTTCCGCCCGCACCGCCTATCTGCTGGGGGAGTATGGCAGCTCCTATGACCAGGAGCTGCTGGAATATTTCCAGGCTGCCTTCCAGGCCGCCGGCGGGACCGTCATCATCGCCACCTTCCCCGCCGGCACCGAGGATTTCACCAGCTACTTCGACCAGGCGGAGGCGGCTGATGCCGATGTGTTTTTCGCCCCCGTCTCCATTGCCAACGCCTCCGCCCTGACGGCCCAGGCAGCAGAATATGGACTCAGCATCCCCCTCCTGGGCGCTGATACCTGGGACAGTGCGGGGACGCTGGCCGCCGCTGCCGGCTCCGATTTGAGCCTGTATGTCTCCACCTTCTATCAGGAGGGGGACAACCCGGAGTTTGACGCCGGCATCCGCCTCTATCTCCAGCGGCACGAGGAGGCGCTGGCCCAGAACGGCGGCACCACCTACATTCCCGCCATGGCCGCCCTGGGGTATGACGCCTACTGCATAGCCCTGGAGGCCCTCCAGAACGCCCGCACCATTGACCCCGCCGCCGTGGAGGAGGCCCTGTGGGAGACCGACTACACCGGCGTCACCGGGGAAATCCGCTTTGACAGCCAGGGCAGCGCGCAGCGGGACACCGTCTATCTCAAGCGCTTTGACGCCGCCGGGGGCACCTGGGCCCTGGATGAAGTGCGCAAGGCCGGCTGAGAAAAAATCCACCGGCTGCCCCGCCGGGGCGTTTACATCCGGCAATTTCTGTGGTAAGATTTTTGTTTGGAATCTACGTGTAAAGGAATGGAAAACGGGATGTTGGAGAAACTGCAGGATATTGAAGAAAAATACATCGCCCTGGAGGCGCGCATGGCCCAGCCGGAGGTCTATTCCGACCCGGCAGCCTACAGCCGCCTGGCCAAGGAGCAGAAAGAGCTCACCCCCCTGGTGACCGCCTTCCGGGCCTATAAAAAGCTGGAGCGGGATGCCGCCGGCGCCCTGGAGCTGATGAGCGACCCGGAGCT
Source organism: uncultured Oscillospiraceae bacterium (assembly GCA_964601435.1). GTDB lineage: Bacteria > Bacillota > Clostridia > Oscillospirales > Oscillospiraceae > CAZRNK01. Next base: position 5,768 of record CAZRNK010000078.1, read on the forward strand.
CAAGGAGATGGCCCAGGAGGAATATGAGGCCGCCAAGGCGGGCATGAAGGAAAAGGAGGAGGAGCTGAAAATCCTTCTGCTCCCCAAGGACCCCAACGACCAGAAAAACGTAATCATGGAAATCCGGGGCGGCGCCGGCGGGGAGGAAGCGGCCCTGTTTGCCGCCGACCTCTTCCGGATGTACTCCATGTACGCCGAGCGCAAGGGCTGGCGCCTGGAGCTTGTCAACATCAACGAAACGGAGCTGGGCGGCATCAAGGAGGTCAGCTTCCTCATCGAGGGGGAGGGGGCCTACTCCCGGCTGAAGTTCGAGTCCGGCGGCCACCGGGTCCAGCGGGTGCCGGTGACGGAGTCCAGCGGCCGCATCCAGACCAGCGCCGCCACGGTGGCGGTGCTGCCGGAGGCGGAGGAGGTGGAGTTTGAAATCAACCCCGCCGACCTCCAGATTGACACTTTCCGCTCCAGCGGCGCAGGCGGCCAGCACGTCAACAAGACCGAGAGCGCCATCCGCATCACCCACCTGCCCACAGGCGTGGTGGTGGAGTGCCAGGACGAGCGCAGCCAGCACAAGAACAAGGACAAGGCCATGAAAATCCTCCGCAGCAAGCTCTATGAGGCGGAGCAGGCCCGGCAGAACGCGGAAATCGCCGCCACCCGGAAGAGCCAGGTGGGCACCGGGGACCGCTCGGACCGCATCCGCACCTACAACTTCCCCCAGAACCGGGTGACAGACCACCGGCTCACCGGGGACAACAAGAATTTCAACATCGCTACCATTATGGACGGGGATTTGGACGCGCTGATTGACGCCCTGGTCACCGCGGACCAGGCGGAGAAAATGCGCCAGAGCGCCGAGGGCTGAGCCCCGGCAGAGAGGAGAAGATGCACGATGGCAAAGCAGGAATACCGCCTCACCGGCAGTTTTCATCAGCTCCTGGACGCTATTGACCGGGGGATTTTGGAGGGCAGCCTGTCCGCCAGCCTGGAGGACGGGAGCGATTTCAGCCTGGGGGACACCCAGTGCGCTGTGCGGGTCTATGAGCGCTACAGCACCCTGGGGGGCAACCGGGTGAGCCTGAACGTCACAGTACTGGGCGCAGGGGAGCGCCTCTTCGTCTCCGCCATCACCTCCGGCGGCAGTCAGGCCATGTTCTTCAAAATCAACACCTGGGGGGAGGAGTCCTTCCTGGACTGCTTCGACGCCGTCATCCGGGACTTCCAGGGCAGGGGTTGACGCCATGCAGACACTGCGCACAAAAGACCCCGCTGCCTGCGCCGGCCTTCTCCGAGCCGGGGAACTGGCAGGCGTCCCCACTGAGACGGTATATGGCCTGGCCGGGAACGGCCTGGACACTTCCGCAGTAGAAAAAATTTATGCCGTCAAGGGCCGGCCGGCTGTAAAGCCCCTGTCCCTGCTGGTATCCGGCCCGGAGGCACTCTCCCGCTGGTGCCGGGCGGTCCCAGCGGGGGCGCGGGCCCTGGCGGAGAAATTCTGGCCCGGCCCTCTGACCCTGGTGCTGCCGGCGGCGGAGGCCGTCCCCAGCCTGGTCCGGGCGGGGGGAAACACAGTGGGCCTGCGCTGCCCGGCCCACCCGGACACCCTGGCCCTGCTAAAAATGCTGGACTTCCCCCTGGCTGCCCCCTCGGCCAACCCCTCCGGGGCGGAGAGCCCCAAAACAGCGGCAGACGTCCTCCGCTATTTTGACGGGAAAATTGCCGCGGTTTTGGACGGAGGGCCCTGCACCCTGGGCCGGGAATCCACCCTTTTTGACATGAGCCAGACGCCCTACAGAGTCCTCCGGCAGGGGGCCCTTTCCGAAGCGGACATCGACAGCGCCCTGGTGGACGCCATGACCATCCTGGGCATCACCGGGGGCACCGGCTGCGGCAAGACCACTGCGCTGGAGACGGTAGAGGCCCTGGGCGGGCTGGTCATCGACTGCGATAAGGTCTACCACGACCTGACGGTAGAAAACGGGAATCTGCTCACCGAGCTCCAGGCGCGCTTTCCAGGCGTCGTGGTGGACGGCGTCCTCCAGCGCAAGGCCCTGGGGGAGATTGTCTTTTCCGACAGTGCGGCCCTGCTGGATTTAAACGCCATCACCCACCGCTATGTGGGTGAGGCGGTGGACGCCGCCCTGACCGCCTGGGCCCGGGCGGGGGGCACCCTGGCCGCCATCGACGCCATCGCGCTTTTGGAGAGCGGCATGGGGAAAAAATGCCGGGCGGTGGTGGGCATTACCGCCCCGGTAGAGGCCCGCATCCAGCGCCTGGTTCGCCGGGAGGGCATCACAAAGGATTACGCCCGCCTGCGGATTGCCGCCCAGAAGGATGACGCCTATTTTGCGCAAAACTGCGATTATATCCTGCACAATGACGGTACAAAGGAGGACTTCCAGACAGCCTGCCTGGCCCTGCTGCGGCAGCTGATTCCGGCGTCCGATTGAATGGATAACTTTT
>CAZRNK010000079.1:0-8188 GCA_964601435.1 uncultured Oscillospiraceae bacterium
TCCCCTTCGCAAGGGAGAAAAATAAAAATTTCTTTTGGATACTTTTCTTTCGCTGGTGAAAGAAAAGTATCATCCCGCCGTCCCGCCCGCAGGCGAAAAATATTCTTTTGGGTACTTTTCTTGAAAGCGAAGAAAAGTGTCCCCTTCATTTTCCTCCCTGTGAAAGAAAGGGAAAAGTTTGAAAAAGCCATTGACTTTTCAGGGCGAGTGTGGCATAGTGAAAGAAAGTGAATCGATTTACTTTTTACAAAAAACAGGCCGGAAGGAAGGGAGGATGGACTTTGGCAGTTATTGCAGATGTGGCGGCCCGGGCGGGGCTCTCTGCCGCCACGGTTTCCAAGTATCTGAAAAACCGGGACAGTGTTCGTCCGGCTACGGCGCGGCGGATTGAGGAGGCCATTGAGGAACTCCACTATGTGCCCAGCGCGGCGGCGCGGATGCTCCGGACGGGGAAAACCAATCTCCTCTCTGTGGTGCTGCTGGACATCACCAACCCCTTCTATGCCGAGCTTTTCGAGGCCATCCGCCGGGTGGCCCGGGACGCGGGATACACGGTCCTCCTCCAGACCCTGGAGGAAGTGATTGCCCCTGTCCGGCCGGCGGGGAGCGGCTCCACCCCCGCGGTGCAGCGGGTGGACGGGATGATTTTGTGCTTTCCCGAGGAGGACGGGGAAGTCGCCCAGCTGTCAGAGCGGGCCGGGGACATCCCCCTGGTGGTTTTGAACTGGCGTGCCCTGCATGAGCTGCCTGTTTTTTCTGTGGTAATGGATTTTAAGGAGGGCATTTACCAGGCGACACGGCATTTGCTGGAGCGCGGGCGCCGCCGCCTGGCCTATGTGGGCGGCCCGGAGGGGAGCATGACCTCCCAGAATAAGCACGCCGGCTTCCTGCGCTCGCTCCGGGAGGCGGGGCGCGCCCCAATCCCCGAGCTGGAGGTGCGCACCGGGTATACGCTGGAGGTCGGGTACGCCGCGGCGGCGCAGCTTTTGACCATGCCGGCGCCGCCGGATGCCCTGGTATGCGAAAATGACATCCTGGCCATGGGGGCTATCAAATACTGCCTCCGGCATGGCATCCCGGTGCCGGAAAAAATCGCCGTAACAGGCTGTGACGACATCCCCATGGCGGCCATGTACGAGCCCGCCATTACCAGCGTCCATCCCCCCTTCCCCCAGCTGGCGGAGGCGGCGGTGGAGAGCATCCGCTCGGAAAACCGCACCGGGATGGCCACCGGCTTTCCCACGCCCCTGGTCATTCGCCGCTCCTCCGGCGGCGGGCCGGAGGCGGAAGAGATATAAAGTCAGGAGGAGAGAAACCATGAGAGACTCAGCGGAGGCCAGCCGCTTTGCGGCCCTGCGGGGGGCCTTCCAGCGGGAATTTGGCTGCGAGCCTACCCGGTACTTTTCCGCGCCCGGGCGCACAGAGCTGGGGGGCAATCACACGGACCACCAGAACGGCTGCGTTCTGGCGGCGGCGGTAAATCTGGATATTCTGGCGGCGGTGCGCCCCTCGGCCGAGGGGAAAATCCGCCTGGTGAGCCCTGGTTTTGCGCCGGTGGCGGTGGAAGTCAGCAGCCTCTCCCCCCGGGGGGAGGAGGCGCGGACCACCGCGGCCCTGGTCCGGGGCATTGCCGCCCGCTTGCAGGAGCAGGGGGCGGAAATCGGCGGCTGCGACATCTGCCTGGACGCCCAGGTGCCCCCCGGCAGCGGGCTGTCCTCCTCGGCGGCGCTGGAGGTGCTCCTGGCGAAGATTTTCGACAGCCTTTTTGCCGGAGGGGACCGGGACGGCCTGGCGCTGGCCCAGATTGGGCGCTGGGCGGAGAACGTCTATTTCGGCAAGCCCTGCGGGCTCATGGACCAGGCGGCCTGCGCCCTGGGGGGCGTGGTTGCCATGGACTTCTTTGACCCCGAGGCGCCGAAGGTGACGCGCATTGATTTCGATTTGACTGCGGCGGGCTACGCCCTGTGCATTCTGGACGCCGGGGCGGATCACGCCGATTTGACGGGGGACTATGCCGCCGTTACCGAAGAGATGGGCGCTGTGGCGGCGTATTTTGGCAAGGCGGTTTTGAGTGCCGTCACGGAAGCGGACTTCTGGGCCGCCATTCCCGCCCTGCGCGCCCAGGTGGGGGACCGGGCTGTGCTTCGGGCCATCCACTTCTTCACAGACAGCCGCCGGGCCCGGGAAGAGGCGGCGGCCCTCAGCCGGGGAGACTTTGATACCTTTCTGGCCCTGGTGCGCAGCTCCGGGAAATCCTCGGCGGAGAATTTGCAGAACGTCATCGCCGGCAACGACCCCCGTCACCAGGCCCTGGCGCTGACGCTGGCCCTGGCGGAAGCGGCCCTGGGGGGACGGGGGGCCTGCCGGGTACACGGCGGCGGCTTCGGCGGCACTGCCCAGGCCTTTGTCCCCCTGGAGGTACTGCCGGAATTTTCTGAGAAGATGGAGGCCTGGCTGGGGCCGGGACGCTGTCATATTCTGCGCCTGCGTCAGGCGGGCGCTGTGGAGGTAAAGGAAAATGGCTGAACTGCGCTGGAATCCCATTCTGAAAGACTTCGTTATGGTGGCCTCCCACCGGCAGAGCCGGCCCGCCATGCCCAAAGACTGGTGCCCCTTCTGCCCCGGGAGCGGCAAGGTACCGGATGACTTTGCGGTCTACCGCTATCCCAATGATTTCCCCGCCCTGCGGACTGACCCGCCCGAGCCGGACGACGTGGCCAGCGACCCCCTCTTCCAGGTGGCTCCCGCCTACGGCCGCTGCGAGGTGCTCCTCTATTCCCCGGAGCACACCGGCACTGTGGCCGGGCTGTCTGACAGCCATGTCCACGCCCTGGCGGGGATGTGGCGGGAGGTCTTTGACGACTTCTGCGCCGATGAGAAAATCCGCTACTGCTTCATCTTCGAGAACCGGGGGGAAGTGGTGGGCGTCACCATGCCCCATCCTCACGGCCAGGCCTATGGCTATCCCTTCCTGCCCAAGACACTGGAACGGGAGGTCACCGCGGCTATGGAGCACTATGAAAAGACCGGGGAGAACCTGTTTGGCGCCCTCCTGGATGCTGAGCGCCGGGACGGGCGGCGCATCCTCTTTGAAAACGAGCACTTTACCGTCTATGTCCCCTTCTTCAGCCCGCTGACCTATGGGGTCCACATCACGGCCCGGGGGAATTATCCCCACCTGGGGGCCATGCCGAAAGCGGTGCTGGACGTCCTGGGGGAGACGGTCCGGGATACAGCGGGGATGTATGACACCCTCTTTGACATGCCCTTCCCCTATATGATGTGCATGCACAACGCCCCCACGGAGGCCCAATACCCGGGGGCGGAGGCGGCCTTCCGCTTCCACATTGAATTCCTGCCCCCTATGCGGGGACCTTCCACCCAGCAGTTCTTTGCCTCCTCCGAGAGCGGGGCGGGGGCTTGGTGCAACCCCAACTGTCCGGAGGAAAAGGCGAAGGAGCTCCGGGCGGCATACGAGAAATTCCATGCGCAGCGAGACGCACAGCAGGCATAAGACACAAGGTTCAGACAGAAGGAGGTTTTTGTAATGTCTATTCTGGTTACCGGCGGAGCCGGCTATATCGGCTCCCACTGCGCCGCGGCGCTGGCCGCCAGGGGCGTAGACGTCGTTGTGGCGGACAATCTCTCCAAGGGGCACCGGGACGCCCTCCCGGCGGGCCGGCTCTATGTGGGCGATGTGGGGGACCGGGATTTCCTCCAGTCCATCTTTGAAAAGGAGGACATCGAGGCTGTCATCCACTTTGCCGCCTTCTCCCTGGTGGGGGAGAGCATGACGGCTCCGGAGGCCTATTTCCGCAACAACTTCACCGCGGGCCTGGCCCTGGTGGAGACCATGCTGGCCCATCACGTGCCCTATATGGTCTTTTCTTCCACGGCGGCTACCTATGGGGAGCCGGAGCGCAGCCCCATCCTGGAGACAGACCCCCAGGTGCCCACCAATCCCTATGGGGAGAGCAAGCTGATGGTGGAGAAGATGCTCCGCTGGTGTGACAGCGCCCACGGCCTGAAATACTGCGCCCTGCGCTACTTCAATGTGGCGGGGGCCCATCCCTCCGGGGATTTGGGCGAGGACCACCGGCCCGAGACCCATCTGATTCCCCTGGTGCTGGCCACCGCCGCGGGGAAGCGGGAGAAATTGTCCTTGTACGGGACCGACTATCCCACCCGGGACGGCACCTGTGTCCGGGACTATATCCATGTGGAGGATTTGGTGGACGCCCATCTCCTGGCCCTGGATTATCTCCGGGCGGGAAACCCCTCGGCGGCCTTCAACCTGGGCAACGGCCAGGGCTTTTCCAACCTGGAGATTCTCGAGGCGGCCCGGCGGGTAACCGGAAAGCCCATCCCGGTGGAGGAAGCGCCCCGGCGCCCCGGCGACCCGGCCACTCTGGTGGCCTCCAGTGAAAAGGCCAAGTCCGTCCTGGGCTGGCAGCCCAAGTACACCAACGTGGAGGACATCATCGCCTCCGCCTGGAAGTGGTATACCCGGCACCCGGAGGGGTACGCCCAGTAGTTTTCCTTGTGGAAAGACAAAAACAGCTCTGTCCATCCCCGCCAGAAGAGGCGGGGGCGGGCGGAGCTGTTTTTTCGGGGACAGCCCGCAGGGGTGTAACCGTTGACATTACAATTAGCGGGGTGTATAATAAGCTGATTCCATTTTGATTGTGAGGGAGCAATATGCAGATTTCCAGCCGTTTTACGATGGCAATTCATATTTTTGCCTGCATCAGTACCTTTGAAAAGGAGCAGAAGATTACCAGCGATTTTCTGGCCGCCAGCGTCAACGTCAACCCGGTGATTATCCGCCGCCTGCTGGGCCAGCTCAAGGGGGCGGGGCTCATCCATGTCCAGCGGGGCAGCGGCGGCGCCTCCATCGCCCGGCCCCTGGAGGAGATTACCTTCCTGGATGTCTACAACGCGGTGGAGTGCGTGGAAAACGGGGAGTTGTTCCACTTCCACGAGAATCCCAATGCCCAGTGCCCCGTGGGCCGGAACATCCACCATGTGCTGGACGGTAAGCTGCGGCAGATTCAGGACGCCATGGAGCGGGAGATGGAGAAAATCACCATTGCAGACGTAATTCGGGACACCCAGGCGTACATCGCGGCAGAGGCCCAGTGAGGCGCCGGGAGGGCGAAAATTTTTGATGTAACTATTGACATTACATCAAAGACGTGCTATACTCCAATTGTAATCAGAAAGGTTACAACAAATCAAAAATCAATTTATGGAGGTAGCATCATGAAAATCGCAGTCGTTTGTGCAAACGGGAAAGCGGGCAAGCTGATTGTCAAGGAGGCCGTGGACAGAGGGCTGGACGTCACCGCAGTGGTCCGGGGAGAGAACCGGACGGATGCCCAGAGCGTCCTGGTAAAGGATTTGTATGATTTGACGGCGGAGGATTTGCGCGGTTTCGACGTGGTGATTGACGCCTTCGGCGCCTGGACGGAGGAGACCCTGCCCCAGCACAGCGCTTCCCTGAAGCACCTGTGCGATATCCTCTCCGGCACAGACACCCGCCTGCTGGTGGTGGGCGGCGCCGGGAGCCTGTACGTCAATCCGGAGCACACCGCCTGCGTGGCGGACGGGCCGGACTTCCCCGACGCCTTCAAGCCCCTGGCCGCGGCCATGGCCAAGGCCCTGGGCGAGCTGCGCCAGCGCAAGGATGTAAAGTGGACCTATGTGAGCCCTGCCGGGGACTTCCAGGCCGATGGGGCGCGCACCGGCAAGTACATCCTGGGCGGCGAGGAGCTGACGCTCAATGCCAGGGGAGAGAGCATCATCAGCTATGCCGACTATGCTATCGCCATGGTGGATGAGGCCGTCTCCGGCAATCACATCCAGGCGCGCATCAGCGTTGTGCGGGCGTAAGCGTGCGCAGCCAGTGCGGGGCAGAAGCGCAGACAATTGGAACGCCGCCCCTGCAGGAGGACTGCCTGCAGGGGCGGCCGGCAGTCAGGAGGTTTTCCATGGAGACAAAAGCGTATTTGCAGTATCTTGTAGAAGAAATCCACTCCTGCGTCTTTGCGACGGTGGATGGGGAAGGGCGGCCGGTCACCTGCGCCATTGATTTGATGGACTATGACGGGGACGGCCTGTATTTCCTGACGGCGAAGGGCAAGGGCTTTTATGACCGGCTGCGAAAAAATGAAAACATCGCGCTGACGGCCATGAAGGGGGCGGATACCCTGTCGAGCGTGGCCATTTCAGTGCAGGGCCGGGCAAAGGAGATGGGCCCCGGCCGTCTGCCCGCACTGTTTGCCAAAAATCCCTATATGGAAAAGCTCTATCCCGACGCGGCTGCCCGGGAGGCCCTGACGGTTTTCAAAATCTATCAGGGCCGGGGCGAGTGGTTTGATTTGTCCAAATCTCCCATTGAGCGTTTTTCCTTCTCCTTTGGGGGCGCGGAGGCGCCGGCCGGCGGGTATTTTATTACGGAGCGGTGCACCGGCTGCGGGCTGTGCTATGCCAGCTGTCCCCAGAAATGCATTGATGTCAGCCAAAAGCCCGCGGTGATTCATCCGGAGAACTGCCTGCACTGCGGGAACTGTTTCGAGGTCTGCCCGGTGGGGGCAGTGGAGAGGAGGCCCTTGTCGTGAACCAGACAGAGAGAAGGCGGTAGTTGCTGGAGGCATTGCTGGCAGAGGACGCCGCCTATCAGGATGTGGAGATACCTGAGGGGGAGGCGGCGCAGCGCCGGCTGCTCCGGGGCCTGATGAATGTCCGGCCGCCCCGGCCCATCGGGAAGGACTTCCTGGCCGTCCAGGACGCCTATCTCCAGGAGGAGACGCGCCGGAAGGGTATTACCCGGCTGGAGGATTTGCGCCCGGTAGGGGAGGGCCTCTATCTCTGGCAGGGGGACATTACCACCCTGGCCTGCGGCGCCATCGTCAATGCGGCCAACAGCGGCCTCACCGGCTGCTATGCCCCCTGCCACGGCTGTATCGACAATGCCATCCACACCTATGCCGGCATACAGCTCCGCCTGGCCTGCGCGGCGCTGATGGCGGAGCAGGGGCGCCCGGAGGAGACGGGGCGCGCGAAGATTACCCCCGCCTTTAACCTCCCCTGCCAGTATGTCCTCCACACGGTTGGGCCCATTATAACCGGGCCGCTGACCCAGGCCGACTGCGGGAAGCTGGCTAGCTGCTACTGCGCCTGCCTAGCCCTCGCTGCGGAAAATCAAGTGGAGAGCGTGGCCTTTTGCTGCATTTCCACAGGCGAGTTTCATTTTCCCAACGAGCGGGCGGCAGAAATCGCCCTGGAGAGCGTGACGGCCTGGCAGTCGGAAACCCACAGCGCAATGAAGGTGATATTCAATGTTTTTCAGGAAAAAGATTTGCACATCTACCAGCAGCTACTCCGAGCAGATTGAGCGCCTCCGCGCCGCCCTGGCGGAGGCCGACGCCATCGTCATCGGCGCCGGGGCGGGGCTGTCCACCTCGGCGGGATTTACCTACAGCGGGGAGCGCTTCCACCAGAACTTTGCAGATTTTGAGGAGAAGTACGGCTTTCATGACATGTATACCGGCGGGTTTTACCCCTACGGCACCCTGAAGGAGTTCTGGGCCTACTGGAGCCGGGCGATTTATCTCAACCGCTATACGGACGCCCCGAAGCCGGTATATGCGCAGCTGCTGGCCCTGGTGGCGGAGAAGGACTACTTCGTCCTGACCACCAATGTGGACCACTGTTTTCAGAAAGCGGGCTTTGACAAGAAGCGGCTGTTTTATACCCAGGGGGACTACGGCCTGCTCCAGTGCTCGGTGCCCTGCCACAATGAAACCTATGACAACGAGGCCCTCATCCGGGAGATGCTGGCGCAGCAGCGGGATATGCGCGTCCCCACGGCGCTGGTCCCCCACTGTCCCAAATGCGGCGCGCCCATGACCACCAACCTCCGGGTCGACGACAAGTTTGTGGAGGATGCCCACTGGCATGCCGCCTCGGAGCGCTATGCCGCTTTTCTCCGCGCCCGGGAGGGGCAGAAAGTCCTCTACCTGGAGTTGGGGGTGGGGAGCAATACGCCGGTGATTATCAAGTATCCCTTCTGGCAGATGACGGCGCGCAATCCAAAGGCCACCTACGCCTGTATCAACGCCGGGGAGGCCTTCTGCCCGGAGGAGATTGCCCGCCGCGCCATCTGCCTGGACGCAGACATCGGCCA
>CAZRNK010000080.1:0-8111 GCA_964601435.1 uncultured Oscillospiraceae bacterium
CATAAGCCCTGCATTACCCTCAATTTGATCCGGGGTTTCCGTCCCCGACATGTCCAAAGCGTCCGCCCGGATAAATACCGTGGGTGTTCCTGCATCCACAATGGAAACCTGGTAGGTCCTTCCGTCTGTAGTTGTGATCTCGTCTACTTCGCGACCAGTGGGGAGGAGGCTCCCTGTAATACCGCCCACGCTGTCCGAAAAATCCAGTTCAATGGCGGAACCCGTAGTTGGCACCCCATCAATATGCAGATCCCCTTCGATTCGCGCTCGTCCATTTTTCACAGCTACCTTTGCATTAATAATGGAGTCAGTATTGACCTGATGGATCCGCACCGTAGTATAGGGCTCAACCGCCTTTACAAGCCCATGGTCAATGGCATAGGGCCCAACGCCGGCGGAGATGTTGCCGCAGTTGGACTTATAGTCCACTTTGGCATCCACAAAACTTACCTGACCAAAGGTATAGTCCACATCAGCATCCGGGCGGCTAGGTGGCCCGATGATTGCCAACTTGCTGGTCAGCACGTCCGCCCCGCCCAATCCGTCAATCTGGCGCAGATCGGGGCTCCCAAAAATCTCCAGGATGTACTTGTCCCGAGCTTCCGGGTCGCTGGGCAGTTCATTTTCCAAAATAAAGATTCCCTTGCTGGTTCCACCACGGACAATTGAGCAGTTTATGCTGATAACTTCGTCTTTCATAAGGGTAGGTTTACTCTCCTTTCACAATCCGGGTTCCTCCGCTCCCACCAATGACTTCCCCGGCTTTTTCCAGGCTGGCAATAATCGCAGTACCGCCCGTACGGGCGAAGTCCATAGCCGCTTGAACCTTGGGCAGCATGCTGCCCGCTGCAAAATGCCCCTCCGCACAATATTGCGCAGCCTGGGCTACTGTCATTTCAGACAGCTCCTCTTGGTTGGGCTTGCCCCAGTTGATGGCTACGCGCTCCACAGCGGTCAAAATCATCAGCGTATCGGCGCCAATCAGCTCGGCCAGCTTTGCAGAGGCAAAATCCTTGTCAATTACTGCAGGCGTGCCTACAAGGCTTCCATCCCGCTCCATCACCGGGATGCCACCACCACCAACGGTGATAACAACACAGCCGGAATCAACCAGTGTTTTGACAATATCCTTTTCCATCACATCCACTGGCTTGGGGCTGGGCACAACGCGCCGCCACCCCCGCTCGGCGTCCTCCACCATGGTATAGCCCTTTTCTGCGGCCATACGGTCAGCTGTCTCCTTGTCATAGAATGCACCCACCGGCTTGGTTGGGTTCTGGAAAGCGGAGTCATGCCCGTCCACCACCACCTGCGTCACCAGAGTGCCCACATTTTTATGAATCCCCCGGGCTGCCAGCTCGTTTCCAATACCGTTCTGGAGGTGGTATCCGATATACCCCTGGCTCATAGCACCGCACTCCGGGAAGGGGATATAGGAGCAAATCGCACCCTCCTCTGCGGCTGTGGTCATGGCCAGGTTGATCATGCCCACCTGCGGGCCGTTTCCGTGCGCCACTACAACCTGATATCCCTGTTCAATCAGATCCACAATCGGCTTCGCCGTCTGACGCACCAGCTCCAGCTGTTCCTCTGGGGTATTCCCCAGCGCATTGCCGCCCAAGGCAATTACGATCTTCTGCAAAATACATTCCCTCCTAATCATTTTCTTAATAAGCAGGCACCTGCTGTCCTCATCCACTGGCTCCTGCTGCGAAGTGCGGTGTATGGGTCTCCATTACAGGCGTTCAGCCTGCTGCTTCGTTACGCCTGTTCCTGCACCGGCTCACAGAGCACGCCATAGCTGTCGGGATGGCGATCCTTCAGGCTGGGCATTGAGGCACGCCGCACCTTCACTTCGTCCAGATCCACCGTCTGCACCAGCACATTGCCACCTCCTTCTGTCAGCTCCGCAATCACCTCTCCCCGGGGCCCGGCCACCATGCTGTGGCCAAACAGAAACAGGCCGTCCATCTTGCTGTACATATTGCATGCCGCCAGGAAAACATTGTTCTCCAATGCGTGGCACCGGATAAGAATCGGCCATATATCGGACTCCTGAATACGCCAGGCAGAAGGCATGAAGATTAGCTCCGCCCCCTCCACCGCCAGGATACGCGCGGGCTCCGGATGGTTGTTGTCTGCGCAGATCATGATGCCGACCGTACCATAACGTGTCTTGAAAACAGGGTACTCCCCTGTGCAGGTGAAATAATCACATTCATTGCCGAACAGGTGATTTTTTTCATATACGCCCTGCACCTCTCCTGTGTCATCGATGAACACAGCCGCATTATGCAGGGGCCGGGGCGCCTCTTTCCGCATTGCAATGGGTGCAATCAGGTAAACCGCCAGTTCTTTGGCCAAGGTCTGCAGCGATGTAATGGCCGGTCCAGTGATTTCCTCCGCCAAATCGTACAGCTGCTCACCCAGGGCATCCAAATTATAGCCTGTGAGAAACAGTTCCGGCAGACAGATGATACGTGCACCTTTGGCTGCACAGGCCCGGATTTCCTCTTCTGCCTTCGCCAGGTTCCATTCCTTATCGCCCAGCTTGGGTTCCAGCTGAATCAGTCCGATTGTCACTTGCTTCATCAACTCACCCAACCTCCTCTGGGGCCGCCTTGGCAGCTGCATGTTCGACCTTCTTGCTCTCGATATATCCACTATCTCCCATCTTCATTAAGACGTAGTACAGGAGCAAGCCCACCAGTGTGCCTACAATAATAGAGGCATCGTACAGCCAGTGCAGCACCGGCACCCACAGGCCCAGGAAGATTACCAGGAAGCTCAGCGCAATGGTCAGGATGCTCATCGGATTTACGCCGCCCTTCCGCTTGACGAACATCAGCAGGCCCAGCAGAGCAATGATAATCGCCATGGCAATCATGGAGAACTGGCGGGTGCAGCCCAGTGTGCAGATCGCGCTGCGCCAGCTGGAGGGGAGTACAAACGACAGGATCAAAAGCAGCGCGGCTGCCCCGAAGCAGAATCCATAGGTTGGCGCAACAAACCGTTTCAGGTTCTGGTACATGGATTCACCCTCAGGAATATACAGGCTGCGCAGATTGAGTTCTGTGCGGCACACAAAGAAATAGTGGCAGATGGTAATGCCGATAATGGGGCCCAGCAGGGCGCCGCCGCCGTTAAGGAAGAAGTTCATATAAACGCCCATGTCATTGATCAGCACCCATGGGCGAATCAGCACACCCACAACGGCCAACACAATAGCCGCCCACTTGAAGTTCAGCTTGCCGCCAGTCAGGTGTACAATCGCCACAGCAGGCGTCAGGGCGTTGGCAGCAATATTCGTGGTCAGGGTTGCAATAATCAGGAAAAACATCATTCCGATAACCAGCGGAACATTTCCGATCATACCCGTCAGGGCAACAGGATCCCAGATGGCCTCACCAAACATAACCACGGTGCAGCTGGTAACCAAGGAGCCAACCAGCGCAAGTCCAACAATGCCGGTGGGGATTCCAATAAACTGGCCAATCAAATGGGATTTCTGATCCTTCGAAACCTTCGTCAGGTCTGTGACCGTCAGCGGCATGGAGCCCCAGTAACTGATATTGGAGTTGAGTCCCACTACAAAAAGGCAAGAAACTCAGCGGTAGTCGCAAAGGTATTCTCCTGGTTGATCAGGGGACCCCAGCTGCCAGCACTGACTCGCGCCCAAATCAACAGCACAATCATCCAGATGATCAGCAGCGGCGCACACCAGTGTTCCATCTTCTGAATTGCACCCATTCCCTTGATCAGGATCAGGATGTTCAGTACCAAGAAAGCACCAAAGCACACCCACTGACCGAGCGGCCAAGCAGCCCAGGCCGGGAAAAGCAGCCCAAGGACCGTGTTCAATGCGCTGCCGCCAATCCAAAACTGAATGCCGCACCATCCCGCGGCTACAACACCGCGCAGAATCGCCGCTACGCTGGCGCCATGAAAACCAAATGCACTGCGCCAGTAGATCGTGGACGGAACACCATACTTCGCACCCGCATGACCATTAGCCAAAATTGGAAACGCAATAATGACATTTGCCAGCAGAATTGTGAACATGGCCCACGCTAGATTCATACCGCCGGATATCAGACCGGAGGCCAAATAGTAGGTCGGAATGCCGATATCCATGCCGATCCACAGAGCAAAGTAGCTATAAATACCCCAGTTCCGTTCTTCCGGCCTGGTTGGCAGCAGATCAGGTGCCACCTTTGCATTGCCGAGGTCCAGTTTTTGCATATTAAAGTACCCTCCTTTTTCCTGTTGAAACACATTGACGAGTCGTGTATTGCCGTGTTTGGTCTGCACACGCGGGCAGGTTCTCTTTTTACCCCCTTCCGCTCTCCGCGGCCCTAAAAGCTTCCCAGCCGCTTCTTCACCTGCTTTGCGTCCCATTCCTCTCTCCTCTCTTTATGTAATCGTTTACATAATAACACCTCACCCCTTTTGCGTTTTCACAATTATCCTCGCCCATTTCGTTGGCATTGGCTTATTCCTCAAAACGCTTATTGTTGTGTATGTAAACGATTACATATACATGAAACACAATGCCCTGCTTTACCCTTTCAGTACCCTATCCTTTTGCACAAACCATACGAAAAGTCATAGTGTAAACGTTTACATTTCACTGATAATCAAAAACTCCTGGATTACAGGCCACTGTCCTCCTGTCTATTTTGTCAGATCCTTTACACTCGTTCCATCTAGCAGCGTACATGGACATACATGCCGTTTTTCCACCAAAAGTGGGCTCTGCTCACCGTGAATCATAGCCATCAAAATTTGACCTGCCGTAGTGCCTACCCACTCTTCATGCTGATATATCCGGTTATATCGAGGGCTGGACATATCCGCCCATGCGGGCGTGCCAACCATGATTACAGAGATATCCTCAGGTATGGAATACCCTGCTTTGGTCAGATACTGTACACCGCCCTGCGCATATCGGTGATAGCCAAAAAACAATGCAGTTGGATTTGCCCGCTCCATCAGGGCCTTGGTCATCCGGTACCCCTCTTCCACACTCAACTTGTCTGAGGACTCCACAATCATATCTCCCTGCTTCACCTGCTTGTTTATGGCGTCATAGAAGCCCATATCCCGTTCCACTGCGCTGGAAACACGACTGATCCACTCGATTACACCAATGTGTCGGTGCCCCTTCTGCGTCAAATATTTTCCCGCCAGGAATCCAGCGTGGTAGCTGTCATCACCGACATAATAGAAGTCACTTGCCTCTCTCTCTTCAGACGGAGCGAGTTCCCGCCCGATAATGACATAGGGAATGTTCATTTTCCGAAGCAGGGCCGTATTCTCCCAGCCAGCGCTGGAGGGGCCCAGGATCACACCGTCAACCCGCTGGGCAATGGCGTTTTCCAGCAGCTTACGTTCCCGCTCCGGCTCCTCCCGGGTATCACAGATATACGGCATGAAATCATAGCTGAATACCACATCCTCAATACTCTCGCATACCCGGGTGAAATAAATATTGTTGAACTGCGGAATTAAAATTAATATAATTCGCCTTTGCTTGGTACGCAAACTGGAGGCAACTGCACTTTTGGTGTAGTTCAGCTCTTGCACAGCATCCAATACCCGCTGGCGGAGCTCCGGGCTTATCGGCCGGTTTGTATCGCCTCTGAGGACATACGATACAGTTGCGGTGGATGTCCCCGCGCACTTGGCCACATCCTTAATTGTGGCATGCAATGTCTTCTTTCCACCCAAAAAGACACCCTCCTCACGATACACAGCTACCGAACGTTACCTGAATACTCTGTTTACAGAGAACGCAAAATACACATTCTCTTGTTTCTTTATTCTCCAATTCTTTCTCTCATAATTTTCAGCAAGTACAAGTATGAGAAGTAAACGTTTTCACAAGCACAGCTTAGCAGTTCGTTACAAAAAAAGCAATTGTCAGTTCCTCCAATGTTTCTCGTTCATTTTTGTTTATTATTTTTTGTCGGACTGACCCTGTTTAACGCTGACATTCGTGTTATATTCCCTCCGGACTTATACTATGCGGCAAGGAATTGTAGTCCTACAAGCTTAAGACGAAGGTTTTCCCAGTTGAGTTGACTTTTTCCCGTTTTTCTGTTAGTATTCATTTTTAGCGGGTATACTACCCATAAGCTTGGCGTTATGTACGAAAGTACTTTGTATAGATTTTTTCACCCATACAAGGACGCACACGACAGACAGGCACCCTTCCAGCCACGGCGATACAGGGCCGATGGCGGCCGGGAGCCGGTCTTGCTTTGTTGTGTCCAAAACTGCTACATAACTCGATTGAACGACAAAGGAGACTGTATGTAAATGGCATCAAAACTGAAAATTATCCCCCTGGGCGGTCTCAATGAGATTGGAAAAAACATGACCGCCTATGAGTACGGCCAGGACATCCTGGTTGTAGACTGCGGCATGGGGTTCCCGGACGAGGAGATGTACGGCATTGACATCGTCATCCCGGACATCACCTATCTCCGGCAGAACGCAAACCGAGTCCGGGCCATTGTCCTGACCCACGGGCACGAGGACCACATCGGCGCCATGCCCTATGTGATGAAGGACTTAAACTGCCCGGTGTACGCCACCCGGCTCACCGCCGGCCTGGTGGAAATCAAGCTGGAGGAGCACCACCTGAAGGACAAGACCAAGCTCATTACCCTGGAGGCTGGCGAGAGCTTCCGGGCCGGCTGCTTCAATGTGGAGCTCATCCATGTGAACCACTCCATTGCCGATGCGGTGGCCCTGGCCATCCACACCCCCATCGGCACCGTCATCCACACCGGAGACTTCAAGCTGGACGTCACCCCCATCCAGGGGGGCATGATTGATTTGGCCCGCTTCGGCCAACTGGGCAAGGAGGGGGTCCTGGCCCTGCTCTCGGACTCCACCAACGTGGAGCGCCCCGGCTATTCCGACTCGGAGCGGAAAGTGGGCGAGCGCTTCGACCAGCTCTTCAAGGGCTGCGACAAGCGGATTATCGTCACCACCTTCGCCTCCAATGTCCACCGCATCCAGCAGGTCATCAATATGGCCGAAAAATACAAGCGGAAGGTGGGCATCACCGGCCGCAGCA
Source organism: uncultured Oscillospiraceae bacterium (assembly GCA_964601435.1). Classification (GTDB taxonomy): domain Bacteria; phylum Bacillota; class Clostridia; order Oscillospirales; family Oscillospiraceae; genus CAZRNK01. The sequence goes on from CAZRNK010000080.1 coordinate 7,088, forward strand.
TGGAGAACATTATGCGCGTCTCCTGTGAACTGGGATATATGAACATCCCCAAGGGCGTGCTGGTGGACATGAACCAGCTGAAATCCCTGCCGAAAAACAAGGTGGTCATCATCACCACCGGCAGCCAGGGCGAGAATATGTCCGCCCTCTACCGCATGGCCTTCTCCGGCCACCGCCAGGTGGAGATTGACGCCGGGGACCGGGTCATCATTTCTGCCTCTGCCATTCCCGGCAACGAGCTGACCATCACCAAGGTTATCGACGAGCTCTTCTACAAGGGGGCGGAGGTCATCTATGAGCGGATGGAGAACCTCCACGTCTCCGGCCACGCCTGCCAGGAAGAGCAGAAGATGATGCTGGCCCTGACCAAGCCCAAATTCTTCATCCCCGTCCACGGGGAGCATCGCCACCTGTGCAAGCACGCGGCCCTGGGCCGGATGATGGGCGTGGAGCCGAAAAACATCGTCATCGGCGAAAACGGCCGGGTCATTGAGCTGACCCGAAAGACCATCAAGCTGGGCGGCACCGTTACGGCGGGGCAGGTCCTGGTGGACGGCACCGGCGTGGGCGATGTGGGCAGCGTGGTACTCCGGGACAGGAAGCACCTGGCCGACGAGGGCATGATTGTCGTCGTCATGACCCTCTCCTCCGAGGACGGGAGCCTGATTTCCGGTCCGGATATCATCACCCGGGGCTTCGTCTATGTAAAGGAGTCCGAGGAGCTTTTGACCGAGCTGAAGCGGGTCGTGCTGGAGAGCCTGGAGGTAAATGGGCGCAGCCGGGTCAACGACTGGACCGCCATCAAGTCCAAGGTAAAAGCCAACCTCTCCGGCTACCTGTATAAGACAACCCGCCGCTCCCCCATGATTCTCCCGGTGATTATGGAAGTGTAGGCAGGCAAAAACCTGCCAGCGGGCGGGGACGAAAGCGGCACTTTTCTTGCTCCTGCAAGAAAAGTACCCAAAAGAATATATTTCGCAAATTGCAATAACAAGTTGAACACTTCCGGGTAGATGGGACGGCA
>CAZRNK010000081.1:0-8094 GCA_964601435.1 uncultured Oscillospiraceae bacterium
AGAAGCTGGGCCAGCAGGCCATGCAGGGCCTTTTCTTGCCGCCGCTTTCCTGCGGCCAAATCTCCATAGAGCTGGGTTGGGGCGCCGGCCTCCCCTGCGGCCGCCAGGTAGGTTGCGGAAGCGCGGCAGGCGGCCAGGTATGCCTGGCGCAGCCCTTCCAGGCGGCTGTGCCGGAGGGGCACAGAGGCGGCCGGCACGTAGGTGTCGCCGGTTCGGAGAAAATATTCCAGCTCCAACTGCCGGAGCTGGGCCGCGCTTGCCTTAGCCAGGGCGCGCAGGCACCGGCACGCCTGGCCGGAGAACTGCCTGGAGAGCTGCTGGTATGTCCGGGTGCAGCTGGCCTCCTCGTCCATGAAGCTGCGCAGGCGCGCCTCCGGATCGGACGGACAGGGTGTGGAGAGGCCGGGACTGCCCTGTGTTTGCGGCCTGTACGCGGCTCCAAATGCTTTCAAAGCGCTCCAGCGCGGCAGAAATTTCCGCTTCCAAATCAATCCCCCCTTTACGACAGAATATGCGCCCGGCGTGTCCGGGGTTCCCGGTTGCAAAGGGGCGGAAAATATGGCATAATGACGGTGCCCGGCGAAAGAGGCGGGGCGGAGAAAGAATCAGGCAGGAGGCAAATGTATGCCCAGATTTTTTGTTGGCGGCGGCAATATCGCCGGGGGCATCGCCCTGGTAGGCGGGCGCGACGCCGAGCATATTCATGTACTGCGTATGAAGGTGGGCGACCACATCGTCCTTTGCGATGGGCGTGGAACAGACTACAACTGCCGCATCCGCCGCATGGCAGACGGCGTTGTAGAGGCGGAGGTGGAGGCGTGCGGCCCCAGCGTAACGGAGCCCACAGTGTCTGCCACGATTCTGGCCGGTATTCCAAAAGGGGAGCGGGCAGACTATATTGTGCAGAAGACCACGGAAACCGGGGCAGAATCCATCGGCTTCTTTTCCTGCGAGCGGTGCGTAGCCCGGCCGGACGAACGGGCCCTGGAGAAGAAGCTCCAACGCTGGCAGCGGATTGCCGAGGAGGCAGCCAAACAGTGCGGCCGGGGCAGAATTCCCCAGGTGTTCTGGGCCGGGAGCTTTCAGGAGGCCCTGGCCCTGGCGAAAAAAAGCGCGCTGCCCCTGTTCTGCTATGAGACAGGGGAGCGGGAGAGCCTGAGGGCGGTTCTCTCCGCGGCAATGCCGATTTTAAGCGCTGCCATCCTCACCGGCCCGGAGGGGGGCTTTACCCCCCAGGAGGCGGAGGAGGCCCGGGCTGCGGGGATGACCTGGTGCTCCTTGGGGACGCGGATTTTCCGGTGCGAAACGGCGCCGGTGGTGGCCCTGGCGGCCCTGATGTATGAGACGGGAAATTTATAAGAGGCGAGAGAATGGATACAAAAAGAATGCTCCGCTACCTGGCGGAGCTGGAAGTGAACAACGACCGGGCCTGGTACCATGCCCACGCCCGGGAGAACAAAGCGGTGCGGGAGGACTTCGAGGCGCTGGTGCTCTCCCTGCTGTTTGAGCTGGCCCAGACGGAGGGGCCGGAAATCCTGCGCAATCCAAAGGAGCTTATCTACCGGATTCCCCGGGATGCCCGGATGTACAAGCATCTGCCCCCCTATAACCCCTCCCTGCGGGCCCATATTGGCCCGGCGGGAAAGGAGCCGGTACCGGTGGGCTTTTATTTCCGCATTCAGCCGGGGGAGCGCTCCATATTTGCGGCGGGGCTTTTTACTGCATCGCTCCGGGACGCCACTCTCCTGATTCGGGAGGCCATAGACCGGGAGGGGGCGCGCTTTGCGCAGATTCTCGCTGCGCCGGCGCTCCGGGACTTTACGCTGGAGGGGGAGCGCCTGAAAAACGTGCCACGGGAATATCCCGCTGACCATCCCCAGGGGGCGTATCTGAAGCAGAAAAGCTGGTACCTCACCTGCCCGGTGCCGGACAGCACGGTTGCCGACGCAGAGGCATTTTTGGCCCGGGCAGTGGAGGCCTACAAAGCTGTAAAACCCTTTAACGATTTCCTGAACGAAGCGCTGCGGAGCTTCCGCTATCCCCCGGACTGGCAGTAAAGGGCTACTGGCCGCCGGACAGAAAGCTGCGGAGGTCCGCCTCCCGGGACTGGGCCAGGGCGTAGCCCGCGTCATAGGCGGCCTGAAGCTTGGTCTTGTCCTTCTCCAGCCGGCTCAGGCCCAGAGGCAGCGTGGGGGCCAGGACAATTGCCCGCCCGGCCCGCTCCTCCTGAAAGACCAGTTTTCGGGCTGCTTCGTAGTCCTTATGCCGCCGGAGAAGTTGGGCGGCCAGAGCCGGGTAGCGGGCATAGCGCAGGCGTGTCAGGGCCGAGGAGGCGCTGGGGCCCTTGTGATAGGTCCGGTCCCGGGTCAGGACCACCACATTTTTTTCACAGCCCTGGGCGATGGATTGCCCCAGGGGGATGGCGTCGGAGATGCCGCCGTCTAAGTACTGCTGCCCGTCAATCTCCACCATCCGGGAGAGGAGCGGCAGGGAACTGGAGGCCTGGACAAAGCGTACATCCCGCTTCAAATCCCGGACATAGGGATATTCCGCCCGGCCGGTGGTACAGTTGGTGATAACGGCCTGGAAAGTAGTAGGATTGCGGAGGAAGGCCTCGTTGTCAATGGGGTCGAGCTGATTGGGGATTAAGTTGTAGAGCATATCTGCGCCGAAAATATCCCCGGTGGTGATTAGGCTGTGGAAGCTGCAATAGCGCTTGTCGTCCAGATAATCCACGGCCACCCGGTAGGCCCGGCCCCGCTGGCCGGCCAGGAAGGAGCAGGCGTGGCAGGCTCCGGCGGACACACCGATGCAGTTGGAAAAGCCTGTGAGTCCGGCGTCTAGAAAGAAATCCAGCACGCCGGCGGTGAAAACGCCCCGCATGCCGCCGCCCTCTAAAATCAATCCGATGTTTTGCATGGTACATAACCTCCTTGGAATCAAAGGCCGGCGGACACGATTTTGGCCCCGGCCCGAAAAAGCAGACCACTCGCGACGAAGAAAGGAGCGCCCTGCCCATTATGGATATTTGTCTGCTCAACGACAGCTTCCCACCGGTTCTGGATGGCGTGGCCAATGCCGTTTTGAACTATGCACAGGTTTTGACCGGCAAGGGAGACCGGGTACTGGTGGGGACGCCCCAGTATCCGGATGCAAAGGATGACTACCCCTTTCCGGTGCTCCGCTATCCCAGTGTGGATACCACCAAATTGGTTGGGTACCGGACGGGCGTGCCCTTTAGTTTTTCCACCTTCTATGGCTTTGAAAAGCAGCCCATTGAGCTCATTCACTGCCACTGCCCCATGGTTTCGGCCGTCCTGGCCAAGGGGCTGCGCCATCGGAAAAATGCCCCGATTATTTTTACCTATCACACGAAATATGACATTGATATCGCCAATGTAACAGATGTAAAGCTGTTCCAGTCCATTGCAGAGCGGTTTATCGTGGAGCAGATTGAGAGCTTTGACGAGGTGTGGGCGGTGAGCCAGGGGGCCGCGGATAATCTCCGGAGCCTGGGTTACGAGGGGCCGTATTATATTATGGAAAATGGGGTGGACTTGCCCTGCGGCCGGCCGGACGCGGCGGCAATTGCGGCAGTCAGCCGCCAGTATGCCCTGCCGGAAGGGGTGCCGGTGTTCCTCTTCGTGGGCCGGCTCCGGTGGTACAAGGGCCTGCGGCTGATTCTGGACGCCCTGGCCGCCCTCCAGGCCAGGGGCCGGGATTTCCGGATGTTGTTTGTTGGCCGGGGAAAGGATGAGGAAGCGGTGCGCGCCTGCGCCCAGGAGCTGGGACTGGGGGAGAAGTGCATTTTCACCGGCCCCATCCAGAATCGGGAGCACCTGCGGGCCTTCTACGCCCGGGCGGACCTTTTCCTCTTCCCCTCCACGTTTGACACCAATGGTCTGGCCGTCCGGGAGGCGGCGGCCTCCGCTGTGGCCAGCGTGCTGATTGCCGGCAGCGCTGCGGCGGAGGGAGCGGTGGACGCTCAAAACGCCATCTGTATTGCGGAGAGCGCCCAGGCCCTGGCCGCTGCGCTGGAGATTGCCTGGACAGCGCCCGAAGCAGTGCGGCGCCTGGGGGAACGGGCCCAGGCAGAGCTGTACATCTCCTGGGAGACGGCCGTGTCCCGGGCTCGGGCGCGCTATGAGGTGGTTCTGGAGAACTGGCGGCAGAAACGAGGGGAAAAACGCCCTGGCCACCGTCTGGAGCGGTGAGTACACAGGAGAAACTATGTAAATTGTTTATGGTAGAAGGGCTGTCCGGCTTTTGCTGGACAACCTGAATATGCCGAGACTTTCGCGCACACCGTGCGCAAAAGTCCTCGCTGCGCTCGACGCACGCCTTGTGTGGTAAGGCTTTGCGCGGCATCCAATCCAATTCGAGGCGGGCCTTGCCCCCTCGAGCTCCCCCCGCTGTATGCTGAAAAATGGTTCGGCGGATAGGTTTTTGATAGTCTCAGGGCTGTCCAGGCTTTGCTGGACAGCCCATTTTGTTTGTCAGATGTTGTTCAATGTCAGGCTTCCGGCGCGGTCGGCGGGTCGGGCGGGGGCGTATCGCCGTCGCCGGTGTCCGCTCCCTCGGCCTGCACAGTGCGGCTGCGCAGATTTTCCTGAATGAGCTTGTAGGCGACGGCGGCCAGGGGCACGCCCAGGAGCATGCCCGGGACGCCCCAGAGCCCGCCGCCGGCAGTGACAGCAGCCAGGACCCAGATGCCCGGAAGGCCAATCCGGCTGCCCACCACCTTGGGATAGATGAGGTTGCCCTCCAGCTGCTGGAGGATGATGAGAAACAGTACAAACAGCAGGGCCTTCAGCGGGCTGACGGTGAGAATCATAAAGGCCCCGACGGCGGCGCCGATGTAGGCGCCCATAATGGGAATCAGGGCAGTGACACCCACTACGGCGCCGGTCATGGTGGCGTAGGGGAAGCCAAAGAGAAGCATACCAAGCATACACAAAATGCCCAGAATGCAGGCCTCTGTGCACTGGCCCACAATGAAGCTGCGGAAGGTGCTGTTGACGACAGCGAGGACATGCCGCCCGGCCTCCTCAAACCGGGGGCTGATATAGGCGGCAATCAGCCTGTCCGCCTGGGCAAAAAGCCGCTCCTTCCCAAGCAGGAGATAGAGGGCGAAAATAAAGGCGATGATAAAGTCGGTAATACTGCCCACCAGGCCGGAGAGGAGCGTCACCACAAAATTCAGCAGGTTGCCTGCACCGGTGGCCAGGAGCTGTCCCGCGCTCTGGAGCGTGGACTGCCAGTCCCCGTCCAGGGAGGCCAGGGCGTCCTGGAGCAGGGTAGGGAGGTCCTCCACATTTTCCATAACCCAGGTGCGCAGGGTTTCCACCAGCGGTGGAATTTCAGCAATAATCAGGGAGAGAGCCTCTATCAGCTCCGGAAGCACCAGCCAAATCACCAATCCAAGAGCCAGGACCACAAACAAAATGGCCAGCGTCAGGCAGACCGGGCGGCGGGTTTTTGCCGCCAGCGGGGTGTTATGCATGGCGAAATAGAGCTTTTCCAGGGCATTCATGGGGATGTTAATTACGTAGGCGATGATGCAACCGGTTATCAGCGGCATGATGACCCGCAGCAGCAGGCCGAAAAAATCAAATATATTGCTGGAATATTTTACGCCCAGGCAGATGAGGAGAATGCCCAGGCCCAGGAGGAGCAGGCGTTTGGTGCGTTTTTTCATGCAGCGCCTCCTTGCTTACCGGCCCCGGCCGTCCCTGGGGAGGCGGGACCAAATCCAGATATCGCTGAGGCCGTCTATCAAAAGGCAGATGCCGCAGACGGTCATGACTGCGCTCACCAGGGCTCCGGGACGGAGCAGGACAAAAAGCCCGGCGGCCAGTGTGGCAACAGAGAGGAGGGCAACCACCCAGCGCTGGCTGCTACCCTGCCGGAAAAGCGTTACTGCCACGGAGATATCCTGACAGCCGTGAATCAGGATGACAATGGCCAGCACTGTAATGACCAGTGCCTGCGCCCGGCGGGGCCACAGAAGAAGCCAGAGGCCCACCACAGCGGCGGCAATGCCCAGAATGAGAAAAACATAGAGCGTGCCACTGCGCGCCTCCTTTTCCCGGACAAAGAGATAGATTTGATGAATACCCGGCAGAAGCAGGGCGAGGCCCGCAATCCGGCACAGCAGGGAAGCCGAGCCGTGGGGAAAGAGTATGAAAATTAATCCCAATACAGCCCAGAATACGCCCTGTACCGTACCGCCGGTCATCAGGGAATTGCGCAGATTTTTCATAGAAACTTCTTCTCCTTTGTATGAACGCCCGATGTGGATAGCTTGCCCAATTTTGCAGCAAAAACTGCGGGCAGGCTACATATTGACAATGGGCAGGCCGGCCCGGCAGGCAATCATCTGTCCGGCCACGCTGACAGCAATCTCCGCCGGCGTCTCCGCGCCGATGTCCAGGCCGACGGGGCAGAAGATGCGCCCGGCTTCTTCCGGAGAAAACCCGTCTGCCAGCAGGCGCGCGCGGCCCAGGGCGGCTTTCTGCCGGCTGCCAATCACACCGATATAGCAGGCGGGCGTAGCCAGGGCCTGAGTCTGGAGGGCATAGTCGTGGCGATGGCCCCGGGTCATGATGACCAGAAAATCCCGGCTTGTGACGGTAATAAAGGCGCCGATATTTCCGAAGTCCCCCAGAATCCGCGCCTCCGCTGTTGGAAAGAGCTGCGGGGTGAGAAATTCGGGGCGGTCATCAAAAACGGTGCATCGAAAGCCTGTGGTTGTAAGCAGCGGGACAAGCGCCTGGGAGACATGGCCGCCGCCGAAGACATAGACTCGTCCGGCCCGTACCAGGCTCTGGCAGAAAAGTTGCCCCTCCGGGGTCTCCAGAATGGCGGCCTTTGCCGGCAGAGATGCAATGTCTGCCGGCAGGCGGGCGCAGCCCAGCGGCCCGGAGGAAGCGCTGTAGAGGCCCAGCTCGCCTTGGTGTTCCGGGGAGAGATTGATAAACAGCCAGGCGTCCTCATCCCGCTCCAGGCAGTCCAGAGCGGCCCGGCACAGCCCGGCATCTGCCTCTCGGCCCGGTGTGAAGCAGCGAAAGAAAACTGTGGCTTCCCCGCCGCAGACCATGCCGTTGGACTCCGCATCCCCGCTTCGGAGGACGTAGCGGGCGGTGCCGTTTTCTCCGGCGGCCAGGAGTTCCCGGCCCCGGCACAGGGCCTGGTATTCAGAGATGCCGCCGCCGACAGTGCCCAGGGTGCTGCCGTCAGGCAGAATGAGCATACAGGCGCCGGGGCTCCGGGGCGTGGAACCGGAGCTGTGGACAATGACAGCGAGAAGGGAGGGCCGCCCGGCGTCGAGGCCGTGTACGATTTCCTTGAAGATTTCCTGCATCCCTTCGCTCCTTCCGTTTTTCCGTGGGGTGACTTCGCCCCCAAAAGCGCTGTCTGCCGCCTTCATTCGCAAATTTTTTCCTTTTTATATACAAATTCTATTATAGGAATGGGAAAAAAAGAAGTCAAGGCCATTTTGGCAAAATCCCGGGGAAAACGCGGACTGGCCATGGCAGCGGCGCACTTGGGCAGAAGAAAAAAGAAAAATAAAATTTTTTTCATTTTCCTCTTTACAAACGGGAAAAAGTGTGCTATCTTAATATCGTAATAATTCTCATTATTGTTTTAAGGAGACAATATGAAGACGGTCCGAAAAAACAGCAAAAAACGTCAGGCAATTTTAGAGGCCATCCGCAACACAGATACCCACCCCAATGCTGAATGGCTGTATACCCAGCTGAAGCCTGCCTACCCGGACTTGAGTGTTGGAACAGTTTATCGCAACCTGAACATTTTTAAAGAGGAAGGGTTGATTATCAGCCTGGGAACGGTGGCCGGACAAGAGCGCTTTGACGGGGATCTCCATCCCCATGCCCATTTTGTCTGCGACAAGTGTGGAGCGGTGGTGGATTTGGATTTGCCCGCAGAGGATTTGGATGCGTATGTCCGATTGGGCTATGACGCTGGGCTGGAAGTCCGGCGGAGCCAGCTGATGCTCTGGGGACTGTGTAAAAACTGCGCTGAGAACGGGGAGTAGCCCCGACTCGATATACGTACTGAAAAATTTTTATT
>CAZRNK010000082.1:0-7924 GCA_964601435.1 uncultured Oscillospiraceae bacterium
CCATCCTCCTGCGTCTGGAACAGGACAATTTCTTCCGTATGGGCAAAGTTCTCCTCCGCCGTACAGCCGGAAATCACATCTACCTGCCGGTTTTCCGCCAAATCGCTCCGGCTGTCCGCTGTCCCCGGCTGGTAATAGCGCAGGTCATAGCCGGCCTCCTCCGCAAATTGCCGCAGCAAATCCGGGAGCGCCCCTTCATAGGTCCCGCTTTTTATATCATAATACTCCAGGGGGTATAAATCCGGATTCCCGGCCACAAAAATTACCGCGTTGGCTTCGGACATTTTCCCGCACCTCTTCTCACCGTACACCACGCCGGGGAATCACTTGAAAGCAATCTTCTTGCGCTCAATCCGGCCCCAGACATTTTTCTTCTTTTTATATCCAATCAGAGCCGTCATCCGAACCCAGGCCAGCACAAAACGCAGGGCTGACACCTCCAGGGCACACAGGCCGATGGCCTTGAGAAAGTCGGCAGCATGGAGCTTCATATCAACGGTGTGGACACGGGCCAGAAAGGCTGTCAGAGACAGCAGGGCCGTATACACTACATAAATGCCAAAAAACAAAATCATAAACGGGACATTGATTAAGTCCACCGCAAAGGCCAGGAGTGTGGTCAGCACGCCAAAGACCTCAATATACGGGGAGAGCAGCTCATAGAGCAGAAAGTATAGGTAGGAGACAAAGCTCACCGCCCCATACTTGGGATTGGCCAGAATCCTCCGGTACTTCACCATGCTCTGGAATAGCCCGATATGCCATCTCCGCCGCTGCTTGCACAAATCTCCCAGCTTCTCCGGAACCTGTGTCCAGCACACCGCGTCGGTGACATAGCGAATGCGGTAGCGCCGGCTGTTTTCCCGGCAGAACACATGAAGCTTCACCACCAGCTCCATATCTTCCCCCATGGTGGAGGCATCGTACCCCCCGGCGGCAATCACCAAATCCTTGCGGAACAGGCCGAAGGCGCCGGAGATGATAATATTGCCATTGAATTTATCAAACAGAATCCGGGAAGCCAGGAAGGAGCGGTCATACTCCAGCACCTGCATGCAGGCCAGGAGCTTTTTGGGCATCCGGTAGCGAATTACCCGGCCGTTTTCAATCTCGGCCCCGTTGCAGGGACGCACCGTTCCCCCCACGGCCACCACATCCCCGTCTTCCAGGATGGGGCGGACAATCTTCTCCAGTGAATCGTACTGCAAAACTGAATCGGCGTCAATACATAAAAAATACGGATAGTTTGACACATTGATGCCCATATTCAGCGCATCGGCCTTGCCCCCATTTTCCTTCCGATCCAGAGTAATGGGCACCTTCCAGCCCCGGGCCTCATAAATTGCCCGCTCCGGCTGGCAGGGAATTTTCCGCTGGATGGGCCGGTGGATTTCCCGCATATGAAAAGCGTCAATCACCACCTGGGCGGTGTCGTCGGTGGAGCCATCGTCCACCACAACAATCTCATAGAGCCGGTAATCCAGCGCCAGGAGGGAGCGAATGGTGGCCTCAATGGTCACCCCCTCATTGTGGGCCGGGACAATGATGGATACAGGCACATAGTAATCATTGGCCAGTTCATTTTTCAGCCGGTTGCGCCGCTTTGCGGCGTACAGCTCCGAGGAGCCCACCGCCACGGAGACAAACAGAAAGCTGGCATAGCCCACCATATACAGAATAAAGAAAAACTCTACACACAGAAGGAAAAACTGGATAAAATCTCTCATACTTCCGCCAGCGCCTCCTTCTCCAGTGCCCGCCTCTCCAGACGGTACATCAGCATCTCCCTTGCGTAGCGGTCGCCGCTGTCCACCACATCCATGAGCTCCTCATAGCGGAGACCATGGGCCTCCAGGCTGGCAGCGGCATTATAGCGCACATACCAGACGGGGCTGCACATGGCCCGGGACAGGGCCCGGACCACATCCTCCCCCCGATACCGGGCCAGCGAGGAGGCGCTGATGGCGGCATACTCCCAGTTGCGAACATCCTCATCGGAGACAAATTGCACAAGCCAGGGCCACGCCGGTTCATAGGGGTAGCGGCCGAAATAGCGGATGGCGGAGAAGCGCAGTTCCTTATTCCGCCCGGCATCCGCCAGAATTGACTGCATTTCCTCGCACCAATCCCCGCTCTCAAAGCGTATGTAATCCAGCAGTGCGCGCTGCATGGTCAGGGTAAAGCGGGAGAAACGGGCCCAAATCAGGCGGATTAAAGCGGCGTGGTCCCCGCTGTAGACCAGGAGCAGCTCTACCAGCACCTTATTCTGCAAAACGGCGCCCGCCCGCTCCGGCAGCCGCTCCAGGGCCTCCACAATTGCCGCTTCACCGCCGAAGGCACACAGGGCTTTCATGGCATTTACCCGGCAATAAAAGTTGTCCCGGGCCATAAAAGCCGCTGCTGCCCGCTCCAGCGCCGCCCGCTCCGGGAAGTCCCGGGGGATGTGGCGGGAGAGGAAATAGCAGTAGTAGGCCGCCTGCGTGTTTTCCCGGCGCTGATAAACCTGGGCAAGGGACAAAATGCAGGGCTGCAGGCGCCGGCAATAGTCCGCCAGGGCCGCCTCCGCCGCCCGGCGCTCCAGAAGCGCATCCAGGGCCAGGAGATTGTTTACCCGGGAGAGCCGGCGCCGCATATCCGCCAGATGTGCCGCCTCTATTTCCTGCCCCGCCTGAAGCCGCTGGAGCTGCGGCTGAATCACCGCCTCTATGCGGCCAACGCGCTTCTCCTGGCGGGTGTCCCCCGCCCGGAGATAAACACTGTAGAGCAAATTGAATACCAGCATGCTCAGACACACAATGCCATACCCGTATAACAGATATTCCGCCCCCACAGGGCACACCTCCTCTCCGGGCTTTTTCCGGGCCTAGCTGCCTAGTCCCGTCCAGTATTCCTGCAAAATATAGTAGGATTCCTTGAGCCGCTCATGATACGTCACGTCCTCCCCCCAGCCCTCCAGGGCAAAGGCCGCCAGGGGAATCCGTCCATCCCCTTCTCCCGCCTGGGCCAATCCTGCATACAGCGAATCAATCTGGATAAATTCCACGCCATAGTTTTCATAATAGTCGTCGTGAATCAGCATCTACGAAGGGTTGGCAAAATTCAGCAGCTGCCAGGGGATGCGGATTTCCACGCCGCTGTCTGTAAAGCAGAAGTCCGCCAGGGAGTCAAAGTCCTCGCTTTGCGGGTTGGCGTTCCCGCAGCGCAGCGCACCGGTCTCATACATCTCCCCCACCGTGATATGAGGTTCCGACGGCGGCACCACATCCTCCAGCGTCAGCGCCATATAGATGGGCTTAAAGGCAGGGCTGTCGGCATCCGGCGTATCCACATAGAGGTCGGTGGCATAGTAATTTGTCCCATATGTGGACATCAGCGCCTCATACCGCTCCTGTACCAGCACGCGGCTGCCGTCCGTCCCGTCGATGCAGATAAGGAAATCACAGGCCCGCTCAAACGTCAAGCCGTAGTTTTCACAGTAGGTACTCCCCGTCTTGGGGGTGATGTCCAGGGGGATATAGAGGGTGTCCGTCCCGGCGTCGAAATCTGTCCCGTCTACATAAATATAGAGGAACTTCTCGTCATACTTCATAGACAGCGTGCCGGCGTCCGCCTCCAGGACGATGTCCTCCTGGGTCCACTCCGTGGTATTCCCGTCCACATAACAGACGCTCTCCTCTTCCCCGGGGTCGAAGGTGAGCAGGCCAAAAAACTGCCCGCTGGTCTGATAGTCGCTCCAGTACGGGGTGTTGTCCCGGTCCACGGCATACAGCGTGTTCCAGGTGCGCTTATACCACTCGTCCTGCCAGGTGGCCAGGCAGCTCCCGGCACTGCCGGCAGCCATAATGTCCTCATAGCAGTCAATCACCGCCTGCCCCTGGTCCGATTCGGACAGTTGTCCCTGGCTGCGTCCGGTGTTTCTGTCCACCTGGGCCATGCCGCGCCCGGTCGTCACGCCATATTCGGAGATGACCACCGGCATGGTATGGTAGCGGTTCAGGGCAGTCAAATATGCCCGGTATGTATTGATTTGCCCTGTCTCGTCTGTGTAGTCCGCCTCTTCCAAATAGTCCTCAATGTGCGGGGCATTCATCTGGGACAGGCGATAGGCGATTACCTGATAGTTACTCCGCTCCAGCCGCTCTATAATCTCCGCCTCCGTATACTGCTCCGCCTCCAGCATGGCTTCCAAATAGTCCGGGTAATAGGGATAGACATGGTAGGAGGCAAACTGTCCGGCCAGAAAGGCGTCCGTGGCCTGAATATGCTCCACATCCACGCAGGCCATCTTATCCCGGAAATTCGTCACCACAACCGAATATTGAAACGGGTCGGTAACCGGGCTGTTGGAAAAGGCCACCAGACGCTGCTGCTTATAGCGGCGGGACTCATAGCTGATGATTTCATCCCCCACCTGGACCAGCATGGCCTCAAAACGGGAGGCGTCCTCTGTCGTATACAGATAGGCGCCGGAATAGCTCCGGCCTTCATTTTCCTGGTTGGTGTAAACCACCAGGCCGCTTTCCCACTCCACACCCAGGATATAGCCCAGCACCCAGCCGGAGACATCCCGGCGGTAGCTGCCCGAACCCAGGCCGCGCCCCAGGGAAAGACTCCTGTTGCCATGGAGCACGTCTACCAGCGTCCGGCAGTCGTCCAGGAAGGTCTCCAGGAAATTCTCGTCATAGGCGTCCCGGTGAGAATTGAGGATATAGTCATTGACCCACACGCCGTGGATGAGCCACAGCGGCTCCAGCCCCTCAGCCTCCCGCTGGGTGTTATAGTCATAAAAGGCATTGTAAAAATCATCGTTTAAAAGCGTGTAGACCCGGATGGTATTGGCCCCCAGCTCCTGGATTTGGGCAAACCAGCGCAGGTAGGTCTCCCCGTCAATGGCATAGTCCGTCCCCCACTCCCCGGGGATGCCGGAGCCCAAATCCACACCCCGGATTTCAAAAGGGACACGCTCCCCATCCCGCTCCATGTAGATGGTGTCCGCGTCTGTCGAGACAAAAGTTGTGACATCGGCCCCGGGCCGGAAGTCAATATAAAGCCCTAAATGATAATAGGCGTAGTATCCTGCAAAGATAAGGAGCACAACACAGCAGGCCGCCAAAATAAATTTCTTCACCCGAATTTCCTCCCTGCGGCGGACTCAGTATTCATATGCCCGGTTCCGGGAAGGATGGCTGTACTGCTGCAGCGTGTCGATATTCCTATCCATCCAGTCTCCCCGCTGGGCCAGGAATTCCTTCATCTCGTCCACCGCCTCTTCGAAGCTGCCGATGTTCCGCTCTGCCGGTATCAAAAGCGTCTCATCCTGGAAGGTATAGCCCCACACTTCGAAGTTTCGCGCCACCGCATCGCCTAAGTAAGCAATGGTCTCGTCAATATAGTTGAGGAGATATTCCTCGCTGAGATATGTCTGGCGCAGCTGCTCATAGCGCGCAATAACCTGCTCCACAAAATCCGGGTCCTTAAAGAGCATGAAATACAGCGGCCTGTCATAGAGCAAAAAGCCGTAGGGAGAAGTCTCGCTCTCCTGATAGTTGTCACAGGCGTTGTTAAAATCCCAGACACACAGCCTGTATTTGCCCCCCAGCGTCTTGTAAATATAGGTGGAGTAGTTCCCGGCGTCTACATTGCCGGAGAGCTCATTGATGATGTAATAGTCTATGAAGCTGTCCACGTCTATCCAGGCCTCATATCCGTATTCCTCATCATTATAGTCATAGGAGTACAGCGCTCTTTCAAATTCGGCAAAATCCTTCTCAATCTGGTCTGCCAGCTCCGGCGTCAGATTGTTCCGGCCCGGATACCGGATGCTGACGTCCTGCTGGATTTGCCCGGAGCGCTCCAGATAGGAGTTGATATTTCGCACGTCTGTCAGTTCTGCTTCCGTCGGGCGGTCAAAGCGCAGCAAATAGCCGGAGACCTTTGTGTTCTGGGCGTTGATGCTCAAATTCAGCCGGCAGTCATCGCCGTCGGTAACACTCTCCACCATCAAATAGAGCCCCTGATATTCCCCGTCCACAATCAGCTCGCAGAACCGGACATTGGGCGCATAATCCATAATTTCCCCGGCGATGTTGTACCACATGTAATTGCGAATTAGGCTTTTGTCCAGATAAGGGCCATGGAGGACCCATTCGTGATGGGCATCCATCCCCATAACGGAGAGGTCTCTGTTGGCGCCGCTCTCCTCTATAAAATTCAGCAAATACGGTTTTTTGTCAAAATACCGGGAGCTGTTCCCGCGTATGCGGAACTGAGACAGGGTTGTCATCTCCGGCGTATCCGAAGGGTGGTTGTTTGCATCCTGGTTGTCAACAACCGAGACCGTCACCTGAATCACACTGCTGCCGTCCGCCGCCGTGGTATACACGGCGTGGTCAAACATATCCCGCTCCGCCGTCGGCTCGCCGGGAATTACCTGCCCGCCGGTATCAATGAGCACCAGGGGCAAATGGGTGCACAGCTCGCTGCCGTCACAGTCGCAGCCCGCGTCCGGCCCCCGGGCCGTCAGATGCTGGTGGACACGATAGGTCACATCCCGTTCCTCCAAAGCGGACGCTGCCAGCAAAAGCAGCACCATGACCACCGCCATGCATGCCCCAAAAATTTTGTATTTCATCGCCCTGTCTGCCTTTCCCGGAAAAATCAGCCGCTGATTTCATCGTTTTGCATTACAAGGTTGAAATACTCAATGTTGCCAATCTCATAAACTGCATCGGTAATGCTCTTGCTCTGGCCCTCCTGAGCCCGGCGCACATACTTCCCGTTGAGCTCATAGATAAATTCCACACTCGTCTCCGTGGTGTTCTTGGCCCGGAGGATGGCCCGCTTGGCATAGTACTGGAAAATCAGGGCTTCCACCTTGGCCTCGTTGATTCTGGCAGTCCGCAGAATCAGCAGCACCCGGTTGTCATTGCGAATCCGGCCGAAGAGCAGCAGCATCAGAAAGACGAAAGCGCTGCCTACACCGGCCACCAGGTAGTCCCCTGCGCCGCAGCAAATCCCCACCCCAATGGCCCAGAATATGTAGATGGTGTCCCGGGAGTCCTTGATGGCTGTCCGGAAGCGGACGATGGACAGGGCGCCCACCATGCCCAGGGACAGGGAAATGTTGTTTCCGATGACAATCATAACCGTAGTGGTAATCATGGCCATAGACACCAGGGAGACGTTGAACTTCACGCTGTAGATGCTCCCGCTGTGGCTGAGACGGTAAGACAGGAATATAAACGCCGCAATTACCGCCGACGCCGCCAGGCGCAAAACGACAGTTTCCAACTCCAAATCTCCGCCGGTCTCCAGAATCTGTAACAGATATTCTCTCATGGTGCGCTCCTCTCTCCTCTTTTTCCTAGCCGATGGCGCCCAAAGTCACCTGCCGGGCCAGGCAGTATTTGCTCACCGACAGCTCCGGCCGGTAGACCTGGTTCAGCAAATCCTTGATATAGCTGATTAAAAACCCGTTATATTTCACTTCCAGCACCATCACAAAGGGGTCCAGCACCGGATATTGGGCCAAATGCGGCTCAAAAATATTGAAATTGCTCTCTGTCGCTGTAATTTTGCTGTCCAGGGTCACGCGGATGTGGTTTTCCCGGGCGATGTAGGCAATCCGATTGTAGAGCACAATGGTCTTGGGCCGGTAACACCGGCGGTGCAGGAGGCCATAGCACTCCGCAGCAAAAGGTTCATCATACTGAAGCAGCGGCCCATAGTCTCCCCTGCACAGGCACAGGGCGTCCGCCCGGTTCAGGCGCAGGGAACGCTTCTTCTGGTAAGGCCCCTCCTTCTGCTTCATCTCCGGGAGCGCAAAGTCCGAGTCCGGCCCGTAATTGCGCAGGCGCAGCTTCCGCCGCAGCTCCAGGCCGTCTACTTTGTCGGTGAAGTCCTGGTCATCCGGGGTATCAAAATA
>CAZRNK010000083.1:0-7924 GCA_964601435.1 uncultured Oscillospiraceae bacterium
ACCCCTTGAAATAAGGGGATTTGAGGAGTTATGAGAAGAAAGAAGGGTGCTTATGCACCTTAAGGCGTTGGAAATCCAGGGGTTTAAGTCTTTCCCGGACAAGGTTCGGCTGACCTTTGAGAAAAATATTACGGCCATTGTGGGGCCCAACGGCTCCGGAAAATCCAATATCTCTGACGCCATCGCCTGGGTAATGGGGGAGCAGCGGACCAAGGCCCTCCGGGGCGGGAAGATGGAGGATGTCATCTTCGGGGGGACAGAGAAGCGGAGCGCCCTGGGCTTTGCCCAGGTGACGCTGATTCTGGACAATGCCGCCCATGTGTTCCCCATTGACAGCGGGGAGGTTATGATAACCCGCCGCTATTACCGCAGTGGGGAGAGCGAGTATTACATCAACCGGGAGAGCGTCCGGCTCAAGGACATCAATGAGCTGCTCATGGACACCGGCCTGGGCCGGGAGGGGTATTCCATCATCGGTCAGGGGCGGATTTCGGAGATTGTCTCGGCCAAGAGTACGGACCGCCGGGAAATTTTCGAGGAGGCGGCGGGCATCTCCCGCTACCGCCACCGGAAGGAAGAATCTGAGCGCAAGCTCCAGCGCACAGAGGAAAATCTCCTGCGGATTCACGACAAAATTGATGAGCTGGAGCTCCAGGTGACCCCCCTGAAGGAGCAGGCGGAGACGGCGAAGAAATACCTGACGCTGCGCGACGCCCTCCGGGAGCTGGAAATCTCCGTATGGATGGATACCCTGGACAGACTCCGGGCCCAGGCGGAGACAGTAAACGCTGAATATACCCAGGCCAAGACCAACCTGGATACGGCCCACGAGGAACTGAGTGCCCTGTATGCCCAGGGGGAGAACCTGACGGAGAAAATGCGGGAAAAGGATGTGGAGGTGGAAAACCTCCGGGCCCTCCTGCGGGAGGCGGAGGTGGGTACCGCGGAGTGCGAGAGCGCCGCCGCCGTCCTGCGGACCAATATCCAGAACCATTTTGAGCGGATTGACCGCATCCGTATGGAGCTCTCCGAGCAGGAGGACTATGTCCGGGGGCTGGACAGCCAGATTGCAGAGCGCCGGGCCCGGGTGGCGGAGATTGATGCCCAGCGCGCGGACATCACCGCAGCCACAGCGGCCCTGCAGGGGGAGATGGAGGCGCTGGCAGAGGGGACCGGGGAGGCCCGGCAGGCCCTCCAGGCGCTGCTGGCCCAGGAAAATGCCCTGAACGAGCGCCTCTCCGCGGGGCGCACCATGCTGGGCATGCTGGCAGATTCGGCCCAGGATTTGCTGGACAGAGAGACCACTGCAGGCCGGGAGCAGACGGCCCAGGAGGAGAAGCTGGCAGGGGTGGAGGCCACGCTCCGCGCCGACAGGACAGCTCTGGCCGAGGCCCGGGAAAAAAATCAGGAGATTGAAAACACCATCGCCGGCCACCAGATGCTGATGTCCGGTCGGGAGGAGAAGGTACGTGCCCTTCAGGAGCGCCGCAATACCCTGACGGTGGACCTCAACTCCATGACGGCCCGCATCAATATGCTCTCGGAGATGGAAAAGGAATATGAGGGCTATAATAAATCTGTCCGGACCGTGATGCGGGAGGCCCAGCGGGGCGCCCTCCGGGGCGTCCGGGGGCCGGTGGCCAACCTGGTGAAGGCGGAGGACCGGTATGCCCTGGCCATTGAGACGGCCCTGGGCGCCGCCATGCAGAACATCGTGGTGGAGGACTCCCAGTGCGGCAAAGCGGCCATTGAGCTGCTAAAGCGTCGGGATGCCGGCCGGGCTACCTTCCTGCCGCTCTCGGAAATCCGGGGCAGCGCCCTCCGGCGGGTTCCCGAGGGGGAAGCGGGCTTCCTGGGCGTAGCGGTGGATTTGGTGCGCTATGACAGCGCCTACGCCGGTATTTTCCAGAGCCTTTTGGGCCGGACAGTGGTAACGGAGACCCTGGGCGATGCCATCCGCATTGGCAAGAAATATGGCAGCAGCTTCCGCCTGGTCTCGCTGGACGGGCAGGTGGTCAATGCCGGCGGCTCTCTCACCGGCGGCAGCAGCGCCCGGGGGACGGGCATGCTCTCCCGGGCCAATGAGCGCAAGCGCCTGAGCGCCCAGCGGGAGACCTGCCAGGCAGACTTCGAGCGCTGCTGTGCCGAGCTGGAGGCGGCCCAGCGGGAGCGGGACGCGGGGAAATATGCCCTGGAGGTGGCTCAGACGGAGCACACCCAGAGCCTGGAACGGCTCCACCGGTGTGAGGCGGCGGTGGCGCAGTCGGATTTGCTGCGCAGCGCCCTGGAGGAGAATCTGGAGAGCCTGGAGCGGGAGAAGGGGGAGCTGGCCCGGAAAATCAGGGAGAACGATGCGCGCCTGACTGCCGTCCGGGCGGAGACGGCCCAGGGGGAAGCGCAGCTTGCCGAGCTCCAGAAGGAAATCCAGGGGATGACCGCCGGCCAGGCGGCCTTTGAGGCCCAGCGGCTCTCCCTCAGCGAGCAGCTCTCGGAGCGGCACACAGCGGACGCCGCCCTGCTGGCGGAGCGGGAGGCCACCCTCCGGGCGGCGGCTCAGATGGACTCCATGCGCCGGGAGTACAGCCAGAGCAGCGGCGAACGGCAGGCCTCCATCGGGGAAATCGAGGCCCGGATTGAGGCCCTGAAGGCCGAGCTTACGGAGAAGGAAGCCCGGATTCTGGAGCGGGGACGCCAGGTGGAGGAAATCCAGACGCGCATTTCCGACATTGCCGCCTTTAAGCTGGAGCTGGAGGGGCAGCGCACCCGGGCAGAGAAGGCCGGACAGGAGAAGAACAAGGAGCTGCTAGACATGGAGCGGCTCTGCGCCCGGTATGAGCAGAAAAAGCTGGCCGCCGATTTGGAGGAAAAGCAGCTGCTGGACAAGCTCTGGGACAGCTATGGCCTGAGCCACAGCGCGGCGGAGCAGGTGCGCCAGCAGGTGGAAAATCCCACGAAGGCAAACCGCCGGATTCTGGAGTTGCGCCGGGAGATGAACGCCCTGGGCAACCCCAACCTGGGGGCGATTGAGGAATATGAGCGGGTGCGCACCCGCTATGATTTCCTGACGGAGCAACGGGATGATGTGCTCAAATCCAAGCGGGAGCTCACCGGGATTATCCGGGACATCACCGGGGAAATGGAGGAAATCTTTGTCCGGGAGTTCAAGGCTATTGACGCCCTGTTCCGGAAAACCTTCCTGGCGCTGTTTGGCGGCGGGAAGGCCAGCCTGGTGCTGGAGGACGAGGAAAATGTCCTGGAGTGCGGCATCGAAATCCAGGTCCAGCCCCCGGGAAAAGCGGTCAGCACCATCAGCCTTTTGTCCGGCGGAGAGAAGGCCTTTGTGGCCATTGCGCTGTACTTTGCCATTTTGCAGGTCCGGCCCACGCCCTTCTGTGTCATGGATGAGATTGAGGCGGCCCTGGACGAGGCCAACGTCATCCGCTATGCGGAGTATATGCGCTCCCTGGCGGACAAAACGCAGTTTATTGTCATTACCCACCGCCGCGGCACCATGGAGGAGGCGGACATGCTCTATGGCGTCACTATGCAGGAAAAGGGCGTGTCCCGGGTGATTTCCGTGGATTTGGCCGAGGCGGAGAAGACCATAGCATAGAAATTGAAAAAGGGAAAAGGGAGCACAAGACACCATGGGATTTTTTGAAAAGATTAAGGCGGGCCTAAGCCGCACCAAGCAGAACATGACCATCTCGGTCAACAGCATGTTTGCCAGCTTTACCGGGGAGAACGAGGAGTTCTTCGATGACCTGGAGGAAAACCTGATTCTGGCTGATGCAGGGGTGGAGGTGGCCACCGAGGCGGTGGAGCGCCTGCGCGCCGCGGCGAAGGCCAAGGGCCTCCGGGGCGGTGAGCAGGTCCGCGCCGAGATGGTAGATATCCTCTGCGATGTGCTGGATGTGGGGGAGAGCGCCCTGCACCTGGGCACCAAGCCCTCTGTCATTTTGATGGTGGGCGTCAACGGCGTGGGCAAGACCACCACCATCGGCAAGCTGGCCGCCCAGCTCCGGAGCCAGGGGAAAAAAGTCCTCCTCTGCGCCGGGGATACCTTCCGGGCGGCAGCGGCAGAGCAGCTGGGCGCCTGGGCAGAGCGCGCCGGCGCGGACATCGTCCGCCACGAGGAGGGGAGCGACCCCGCCGCCGTAGTTTTTGACGGCGTCTCCGCCGCCAAGGCCAGAGGGGTGGATGTGGTGCTGGTGGACACCGCCGGCCGCCTCCACAACAAGCAGAACCTGATGCGGGAGCTGGAGAAAATCAACCGGGTTATCCGCCGGGAGCTGCCGGATGCGGATGTGGAGGTGCTGCTGGTGCTGGACGCCACCACAGGCCAGAACGGCCTGATTCAGGCCCGGCAGTTCCAGGAGACAGCCCCCCTGACAGGGCTGGTGCTCACCAAACTGGACGGGACGGCCAAGGGCGGCATTGTCTTTGCCATCGCCAATGAGCTGCGCACGCCGGTGAAGTATATCGGTGTGGGTGAGGGGATTGACGATTTGATGCCCTTTGAGAGCCGGGGCTTTGTGGAAGCCCTGCTGAGCTAGGAGGGCAGATATGGAATTTATTCTGGCCAGCAACAACGCCGCCAAGCTCCGGGAGCTTCGGGACATCCTGGAGGACCTGGGGATTCATGTCCTGAGCCAGCAGGAGGCGGGCTGCAATTTTGAAGTGGAGGAGACGGGGGAGACCTTTGCAGAGAACGCCTATCTGAAGGCCGCCGCTGTCACCCGCGCTACGGGAAAGCCGGCAGTGGCGGACGATTCCGGCCTGGTAGTGGAGGCCCTGGGGGGCGAGCCGGGGGTATACAGCGCCCGCTACAGCGGGAGCCATGACCACACAGACGCGCACCGGTGCGCCTATCTCCTGGAGAAAATGGCGGGCAAGGAAAACCGCCGGGCCTGGTTTGTCTCCAGCGTCTGCTGCACCTTTCCAAACGGGGATATCCTCCGGGCGGAGGGGCGCTGCGCCGGGGAAATCCTGACGGCCTGCCGGGGGACAGGGGGATTTGGCTATGACCCGCTGTTCCTGGTGGAGGGGACGGGCAAGACCATGGCGGAGATGACGCCGGAGGAGAAAAATGCCGTTTCCCACCGGGGCCGCGCCCTCCGGAAGCTGAAGGCGGAGCTGGAGGCCTATACCCAGGGACAGTATCGGGGAGAGAGGAGCGAAAACGATGGCACTGACCAGTAAACAGCGGGCGGCCCTGCGGGCACTCGCCATGAAGGAAGATACCATTTTGCATATCGGGAAAGAGGGCATTGGCGACGGGGTTGTGGCCCAGGCCCAGGGGGCCCTGGCGGCCCGGGAGCTCATCAAGGGCCGGGTGCTGGAAAACGCCCCTGTGACGCCCCGGGAGACCTGTGACCAGCTGGCTGCTGCCTGCCGGGCGGAGCCGGTACAGGTTATCGGCAGCAAATTTGTCCTCTATAAGCGCAACGAGAAGGAGCCGAAAATCCAGCTGCCCAAAGAGAAGAAAAAGGGCGCCGGCGGCGCGGCGAGGTGAGCGGTATGCGCATTGCCATTTATGGCGGCAGCTTCAACCCGCCCCATTTGGGCCATGTGGCCGCGGCGAAGTCTGCCCAGGCGGCGCTGGGGGCGGACCGCCTGCTGGTAATCCCCGCCGGGAATCCGCCCCATAAGGCCCTGGCCCCGGGCAGCCCGGATGCCGCCGAGCGCTTGGCGCTGACGCATCTGACCTTTGATGGCGTGCCGGAGGTCCAGGTTTCAGATTTGGAGGTGGACAAGACCCCCAGCTACTCCGTGGAGACGCTGGAGACCCTCCGCCGGCAGTACCCGGATGCAGAGCTGGTGCTGCTGATGGGGACGGATATGCTCCTGAGTTTTGAGCAGTGGAAGTCCTTCCGGCGGATTCTGGAGATTGCGGAGCTGGGCGTTTTTATCAGAAATTCTGGAGAAGAAGAAAAAGTATACAATTTTGCGGCATTTCTGTGTGATACTTATGGTGGCCGGGTAAACTATATTGCCCATACCCCCCTGCCCCTCTCGTCTACACAGCTGCGGGAACAGCTCCCGAAGCGGCAGGGCCGCGCCTCTCTGGCCGAGGGGGCCTATGGGGAGATTATCCGAAAGCGCCTCTACGCAGCCCAGCCGGATTTGGATTGGCTGCGGGAGAAGAGCGAGCCCTACCTGGATAAAAAGCGGGTGCCCCATGTCCGGGGCTGCGCTGCGGAGGCGGCCAGGCTGGCCCGCCGCTGGGGGGCGGATGCGGATTTGGCGCAGGAAGCCGGGATTTTGCACGACATCACCAAAAAATTCACACGAGATGAACAATTGCTATTCTGTGAAAAGTATGGTATTATAACGGATGCCGTTGAAAGGGAAAATCCCAAACTCCTCCACGCCAAGACAGGAGCGGCCCTCTCCAGGGACTTGTTTGGCGTATCGGATGAAGTGTACGGGGCGATTTTCTGGCACACCACTGGCCGGCCCAACATGCGCCTGCTGGAGAAAATTCTGTATATGGCTGACTATATCGAGCCGAACCGGCAGTTTGAAGGCGTGGATGCCCTCCGCGCCCTGGCCTATGCAGATTTGGACAAGGCAATGGTGCTGGGGCTCAAAATGAGCCTGGAGGACATTAGCAGTCACGGGACGCAGCCGCATCAAAATTCCATTGAGGCGCTGTCCTGGTATCAACGGCAAGGGATGCGATAGATATGAAGCTCTTTGGGAGTAAAAACCGAAATACCAAAAAAAAGACGCCTACCGGGCGTCAGGAGCCGTCGGCGCCCTATCAGGACGAGGAAATCCGCTTCGAGTCCTATGAGGATACGGAACCCGCTTCCGGCGCCTTCAATGAGTACGGGGAGAGCGAGGAGGAGGTCAATGCCGCCATCCGCGCCTACCGGGGGAAGAAGCGCAAGCGGGTGATTGCAGTCTTTTCTGTGCTTGCTGTCCTGGCGATTGGGCTGTGCACAGCTTATGCCATCTTTGTCCGGGCCCCGGAACAGGTCGCAAGCGGGCTCAACACCCACAACGTCAGCACGACGCAGCCGCCGGCGGAGACAGAGCCGGCAGAGACCGTAGCGCCTACGGAGACGGTTACAGAGGCCCCGGCGGAGACGGACTGGGAGATTACGGAAAACGGCCGGAAAACCTACTGCCATACCTTCGTGCTCATGGCCACGGACGCCGCCTCCGGCAACACGGACACCATGATGGTGGGGATGCTGGACCTGAAGGAGGGGACCCTGGACCTGATTAGTATTCCCCGGGACACCCTGGTGAACGTAAGCTGGGACGAGAAGAAGGCCAATACTCTGTGGAATTATTCCAATGAGGACTTTGAGACCTATCGGGAGTACATTGCCGATTTGATTGGCTATGAAGTAGATAATTACGTGCTCATAGATTTGGAGGCCTTTGAAGCCCTGATTGACGCCATCGGCGGGGTCTGGTTCGATGTGCCCCGGGAGATGCACTATGAGGACCCGACCCAGGATTTGTATATCCACATCAATGCCGGCTACCAGCTCCTGGACGGGGAGACGGCGCTGAAAATGGTCCGCTGGCGGCAGAACAACCAGTATAATGAGGACGCCTATGTCATGGGCGACTCCGAACGGCTGGTTTTCCAGCAGGAGTTCCTGAAGGAAGTGGCCAATCAGGTCCTATCCATGGGGAATCTGCTGAACCTGCCGGCCATCTATCAGGTCTTTGAGGACTATGTGGAGACGTCCTTGTCCATGGGCAACATCGTCTGGTATGCCCAGCAGTGCATTCAGCTCAGCGCGGAGAACATCCGCTTCCATACTATGCCCGGAAATGCCAGCGCCATGATTAAAAACTCTGCGAATGAATCCCGGTCTGTGGTCAGTATCTACGTGGATGAGTGGCTGGAGATGCTCAACACCTATCTGAACCCCTATACCCAGGAGATTACAGAGGCAAA
>CAZRNK010000084.1:0-7908 GCA_964601435.1 uncultured Oscillospiraceae bacterium
AAAAAAACCGTGGCGATTTGCCCCAAATGCAAATCGCCACGGCTGTCAAAAACAGAAAATCAGTTCACAATGGTCTTTTCCGTATCGTAGTCAAAGAGGTGAATCATGCGGCTGTCAAAGCACAAATCCACATGGTCGCCAATTCCGCTGGTGCTGCGGGTCTCCACGACGGCGGTAAAGTCGATGTCGCCCACCTTCACATACAGGTTGGACTCGGCGCCCAGAAGCTCTGTGAGGTCCACTTCGCAGTTGACCACGCAGTCGGGATACTCCTTCAGGAAACGCTCATCGTTGTGAATGTCGTTGGGGCGGATGCCGAAAATAACCTTCTTGCCGGCGTAGGCCAGAACTTCCGGCTTGCGGCCCTTCTCGTCGGGCAGGGCAATCTTGGCGTTATGGCCATCGTCAATACCGAAGGTCAGGTAGGTCTTGCCGTTCTCATCGGTCAGCGTGGCTTCCGCAATGTTCATCTGCGGGGTGCCGATGAAGGTTGCAACGAAGAGGTTGCAGGGACGCTCAAACAGCTCCTGCGGCGCGGCAACCTGCTGGATAATGCCATCCTTGAGGACGACAATCCGGGTGCCCATGGTCATAGCCTCGGTCTGGTCGTGGGTAACGTAAATGAAGGTAGTGGCCAGGCGGTTGTGGAGCTTGGTCAGCTCACTGCGCATGGCAGTACGGAGTTTGGCGTCCAGGTTGGAGAGCGGCTCGTCCAGCAGGAAGACTTTCGGGTTCCGGACGATGGCGCGGCCCAGGGCCACACGCTGGCGCTGACCACCAGACAGAGCGGCCGGCTTCCGGTCCAGCAGATGCTCAATCTCCAGAATCTTAGCCGCCTCATCCACGCGGCGCTTAATTTCATCCTTCGGCATTTTCCGAATCCGCAGACCAAAGGACATGTTTTCAAACACAGTCATATGCGGGTACAGCGCATAGTTCTGAAACACCATTGCAATGTCGCGCTCTTTGGGCGGAACGTCGTTCATGAGCTTTCCGTCGATGTAGAGCTCGCCTTCACTGATTTCCTCCAGACCTGCAATCATCCGCAGCGTAGTGGATTTACCGCAACCGGAAGGTCCGACCAGGATGATAAACTCCTTGTCTTCAATATCAAGGTTGAAATCTGATACTGCGACAACGCCGCCGGCGTACTTCTTGTACACGCCTTTCAAAGTAACACTGGACATGATATACCCCCATAAAAAGATTCCTGTGGCGTGGAAAACGTCCACGGATTAACAATGCATATCATAACACAAAATGACCGTTTTTGTATAGTATCTGAATGACCAAAGGTGAACAATTTAGTTTGTTAAATCTGACCATATTGAGTCACACTTTTGCAAGGACACTGTTTTTTTCCTGCTCAGATAAAAACCGGTATGCCCCGGCCTCCAGCCCCTCGTCCAAATACAGGGCACCCATGGCCAGCCGGTGGAGACGCACAACCGGTTTTCCCAAGGCGGCGAGCATCCGCTTTACCTGGTTCCCCTCATAGAGCACAATCTCACAGACGCTGGACGGTTCTTCCGGCAGAAGAAGCTCTGCCGGAAGGCACTGCGTCCCGTCCCGGAGGCAGATGCCCGCCGCCAGGGCCTCTATATCCGAGGCATCCAAAAGCCCGTCCACCTCTGCCCGGTAGCGCTTGGGAATGTGATTTTTCGGGGAGAGCACCTTGTGGGCAAAAGTCCCGTCGTCTGTCAGCAGCAGGAGGCCCGTTGTGTCTTTATCCAGCCGGCCCACGGGAAAGAGGTTCCAGCGCCGCCACGCCTCCGGCAGCAAATCCAGCACCGTCCGCTCCCGGCTGTCCTCTGTCGCGGAGACCACCCCCGCCGGTTTGTGGAGCATAATATAATGGGCCGGCGCATAGCGGATATTTTCCCCATCCAGGGCCAGGGCACAGTCTGCGTCTACCTTCCGGGCCCCATCCCGGACAACCGTGCCATCCACCGAGACGCGCCCTGCCCGAATCCAGGCGCTCACATCCCGGCGGCTGGCGCCGGTGGCGTCCGCCGTCAGTTTATCGAGCCGAACCAGGGCCATGCGACCGCCTCCTCTCTCCGCTTCGGACTTGCCGGCATAAACGTCCCCTGCGGGGAATACCCTTGTGATAAGGGGTGATGTACATGTTTGTAAAAACCATAAAATTTAATAAAAAGACAGCCGTGGCGATTGTGCTGGCCGCCGCGGCTGTGCTCATCCTTTTCATCCTCCTGGCAGGCCGCGCTTCCCAGGGCGGCCACGCCAACCTGGACGCCGGCAGCGGCATCAAAACCAATGCAGACAGGGTGGCCTATCTCCTGGCCCTGGGCTGGAGCGTAGCGGAAACGCCCGTCTCAGAACAGGAGACCGTCATTCCCCGGGAGTTTACCGAAGTGCTGGAGTGCTACAATGAACTCCAGAAACAGCAGGGCTTTGATTTGCAGGAATACTGCGGCCTAGAGGTGACCATCTATACATACACGGTCCTGAATTACCCCAACGCCACAGGGGAGGTCTATGCCTGCCTGTATATACACAGCGGCCAGGTCATCGCCGGAGACATCCACTCCGCCGCGCTGGACGGCTTCATGCATGGGTTAAAATAGTGCGCTTATTCGCCGCCCATGCACTTGACCAGGACGGCCTTCTGGGCATGGAGCCGGTTCTCTGCCTCGTCAAAGATTTCCTGGGCATGGGCCTCAAAGACCTTGGCCGTAATCTCCTCTTCCCTGTGGGCGGGGAGGCAGTGCTGCACCATGGCGTCCGGCTTGGCCACGGCCATTACCGCATCATTTACCTGATAGCCGGCAAAAATTTTCTTGCGCTGGGCGGCCTCATCCTCCATACCCATGGAGGCCCAGACATCCGTATAGACCACGTCCGCATCTGCGGCGGCTTCCAGCACGTTCTCTGTGCAGAGGAAGTCGCCGTTTTCCGCTGCCCATGCCATAATGGCAGCATCCGGTTGATAGTCCTTCGGGCAGGCAATGGCTACCCGCATCCCGGTCTTGATGCCGCCTACAATCAGAGAGTTGGCCATATTGTTGCCGTCGCCGATGTAGCACAGCTTGTTGCCGGCAATGGCGCCCCTGTGCTCCCGAATCGTCATCAAGTCCGCCAGCACCTGGCAGGGGTGGCAGTAATCCGTCAGGCCATTGATAATGGGGATGGAGCCATACTCCGCCAGGGCCTCTACCTCCGTCTGGGCGAAGGTGCGAATCATAATGCCGTCCAGATACCGGCTCAGGACCCGGGCGGTGTCCTCCACCGGCTCGCCCCGGCCAATCTGGAGGTCCCGGCTGGAGAGGAACAGGGCGCTGCCGCCCAAATCATACATGCCTACCTCAAAGGAGACCCGGGTCCGGGTGGAACTCTTCTGGAAAATCATGCCCAGGGTCTTCCCCTGGAGCCGGTGATGGGGAATGCCGTTCTTCTTTTCATATTTCAGCTGGTCCGCCAGGTTGAGAATGTCGGCAATTTCCTCCGGCGTTACATCCATCAGCTTCAGCAAATGTTTCATTTATGCAATGGCCTCCTTTAAGATTTCAATCGCTTCCTTCAGCAAATCCATGGGGATATTCAGCGGCGGCAGCAGGCGCACCCTGTCCTTCGCAGAGAGGACCAGCACGCCCTTTTCCCGAGCGGCCGCAATGACCTCGCCGGCGCCCTTTTCTGTGGCGATGCCCAGCATCAGCCCCAGCCCCGCAATGTCCAGCACCCCCGGCGCACCGGTCAGGGCGCTGCGGATATAGGCGCCCTTTTCCGCGACCTCTGCCAAAAGGGCATCGTCAATCCGCTCCAGGATGCTGACGGCCCCGGCGCAGCAGACCGGATTGCCGCCGAAGGTGGAGCCGTGGGTACCCGGAGCCAGTACGTCCTCCACCCGCTCGCCCAGAAGCACCGCCCCCAGGGGCAGGCCGCCGCCCAGTCCCTTGGCTGTGGTGACAATGTCGGGCTGCAAATCGTAATGCATATAGCCATAGAGCTTCCCGGTACGGCCATTGCCGGTCTGGACCTCGTCCACAATCAGGAGGAGATTGTGCTTTTCCACCGTCTCACGCAGGCGCTGAATGAAGGCGTCGGACAGCGGGATAACGCCCCCCTCCCCCTGGATGATTTCAATCATAACGGCACAGCAGTTGTGGCTTGTAGCCAGCCACTCCAGGGAATCCGGGTCCTCTGTATCTGCATAGACAAAGCCGGGGGTAAAGGGGCCGAACTCATGGTGGTAGTGGGCCTGGCCGGTGGCAGACAGCGTGGTGATGGTGCGGCCATGGAAGCTGTTTTTCAGGGTAATGATGGTGCTGTGCTCCTCGTCATTCCAGCGGAGATAGGACCAGCGCCGGGCTGCCTTAATGGCCCCCTCATTGGCCTCCGCCCCGGAGTTGGCAAAAAAGACCCGCTTCATGCCCGTCCTGGTGCACAGCATTTCCGCCAGGCGGGCGCCGGGCTCCGTATAATACAGGTTAGAGGTGTGCTGCAGCTTGCCCAGCTGCTCCGTCACTGCGGCGCACCAGGCCGCGTCGGAAAAGCCGAAGGCATTTACGGCAATGCCGCTGCCCAAATCGATATAGCGCTTGCCCGCCTCATCCCAGGCCAGGGCCCCCTCGCCCCGCACCAGGGTAAGGGGAAAGCGGGCATAGGTATTGGCAATATAGGTGTCGCTGACTTTCTGAATATCCATGGCTGCCTCCTTTAAATAAACATGGTGCCGATGCCCTCATCGGTGAGCATCTCAATCAGAATGGCATGGGGAATCCGCCCGTCTAAGATAAACACCCGGCGCACGCCCCGGCGAATCGCCTCGATGCAGCACTCCACCTTGGGAATCATGCCCCCAGAGATAACCCCCTGACGCATGAGCTGCGGCGCCTCGCTGACATTGATGCGGGAAATCAGGCTCTCCGGATTGTCCTTGTCCCGGAGGATGCCGGCGATGTCCGTCATGGAAATGAGGCACTCCGCCTTCAGGCAGCCGGCAATTCGGGCCGCAGCGGTGTCGGCATTGATGTTATAGACATGTCCCTCGCTGTCGCAGCCCACTGTGGAGACTACGGGGATATACCCCTTCTCCAGCACGTCCAGAATCGGCTGGGTATTGATTTTGGTAATCTCCCCCACATAGCCCAGCCGGGCGTCCAGCTGCCGGGCCTCAATCAGCTTCCCGTCCATGCCGCTCAGGCCGATGGCATTGCCGCCGATATTCTCCAGCAGGTGGACCAGGCTCTTGTTAATCTTCCCGGCCAGCACCATCTGGACAATCTCCGCTGTCTCCGCATCCGTGACCCGCAGGCCCTCGATAAATTCCGTGGTCTTGCCCACGCGGCTGAGCATGTCGGTAATCTCCGGCCCCCCGCCGTGGACCAGCACTACCCGGACACCAATCAGGCTCAGAAGGACAATGTCCCCCATAACCGCCTTCTTCAGGTCCTCGTTGACCATGGCGTTGCCGCCGTATTTCACGACGATGATTTTATTGTTATACTTCTGAATATAGGGCAGGGCGTGAATCAGCACCTGGGCCCGCTGGGCATTTGTCAATGCTTCCTGTTCCATCCGCTTTCTTCCTCCGCCGCAAACTCAGGTCCGGTAATCCCCGTTAATCTTCACATAGTCGTAGGTCAAATCACAGCCCCACGCAGTGGCAGAGGCCTCCCCGTCCTTCAAATCAATCAGGATTTCAATCTCCTTGCGCAGGAGGATTTCCTTCGCCTTTTCCTCAGAGAAGGGCACCCCCGCCCCGTCCTTGCAGACCGGCAGCTCCCCCTTCACCGAGCGGAAGGAGACATCAATCTTGTGGATGTCCACAGGCACGTCGCTGTAGCCGATGGCACACAGCACCCGGCCCCAGTTGGCGTCCGCACCAAACATGGCCGCCTTGGTCAAAGTGGAGCAGACCACCGTCTTGGCCACCTTCCGGGCTATCTCCCGGGTGGGGGCGTGGCGCACCTTGCACTCCAAAAGCTTTGTGGCCCCTTCCCCGTCACCGGCCAGCATCCGGCACAGGGCGACGGTCACTTCCGCCAGGGCGGCCTTGAAGGTGTCCAGCTCCGGACCGGGGCCGGCAATCTCCACGTTACCCGCCAGGCCGTTGGCCAGAATCACCGCCATATCATTGGTGGAGGTGTCTCCGTCCACAGAGACCATATTGAAACTGTTCTCCGTATCCTGGGACAGGGCCTCCTGGAGCACATCGGGGGCGATGGCGCAGTCCGTAGTGAGAAACACCAGCATGGTGGCCATATTGGGATGAATCATGCCGCTGCCCTTGGCGATGCCCCCCAGGTGGCACTCCACGCCGCCGATTTCAAAGCTCACCGCCGCATGCTTCATCACGGTGTCCGTGGTCATGATGGCTTCCGCGGCGTTCTGGCAGTCGGGCTTTAAATCCGCTACCAGGGCCGGCATACCCTTTGCCACCGGCTCAATGTTCAGCGGCTCGCCAATCACGCCCGTAGAGGCAATGACCACATCCCCCTCAGGAATGCCTGTGGCCTCGCTGACCAGGCGGCACATCTCCTGGGCAATTTCCACCCCGTCCGCGTTGCAGGTGTTGGCGTTGCCGCTGTTGCAGATAATGGCCTGGGCCTTATGGTCCTTTAAATGCTCCTTGGTCACCAGGATGGGTGCGCCCTGGACCAGGTTCTTGGTATACACTGCCGCCGCGGCGCAGGGCACCTCGCTTACAATCAGCGCCAGGTCCCGCTTGGTCCGGTTGTACCGGATGCCGCAGTGGATGCCGCCGGCGGTAAATCCCTTTGCGGCGCACACGCCGCCCTGAATCGTTTTCATTTGCTCTGCTCCCCTTCCTCCAGGCCCGTCTCCTCCGGCAGGCCCAGCATCAGATTCATATTCTGGACAGCGGCGCCGGACGCGCCCTTGCCCAGGTTGTCAAACCGGGCGGCCACCACGGCCTGCCGCGCATTGCCAAAAACATAAATCTCCATGTAGTTGGTGTTGACAACGCCGTTGGCCGCCAGAAAGCCGCTCTCCGGCGCCCCCTCCGGCATGACGCGGATAAAATGCTGCCCGGCATAAAAGTCCCCATACAGCGCCCGGAGCGATTCCACACTGGCCGCACCCCGGAGCTGGCTGAGCTCCAGGGGTACCGACACTACCATCCCCTGGGGATAGTCGCAGATGACAGGCAGAAAGATGGGCGGGCTTTGCAGGCCCGTCATCGCCGCCATTTCCGGCAGGTGCTTGTGGGCCAGCCCCAGGGCATAGAGCCGGGGGGCATCCAGCTCCGCCGGACGCTCCGGCGCCTCATAGAGGGCGATGGTTTTCTTCCCCGCCCCCGTATAGCCGGAAAGGGCGTGGGCGCACACGGCGGCGGTGTCCGCCAGAACCCCACGCACCACCAGCGGCCGCACCAGGGCAATAAACCCGCTGGCATAGCAGCCTGGGTTGGCCACCCGGCTGGATGATGCAATCCGTGCCCGCAGCTCCGGCGACAGCTCCGGGAACCCATAGTCCCAGCCGGGGCTGACACGGTGGGCGGTGGAGGCGTCAATCACCCGCACCTTTGGATTCTCAATGAGGGAGACCGCCTCCCGGGCCGCGTCATCCGGTAGGCACAAAAACACAATGTCCGCCGCATTCAGGCATTTCTTCCGCGCCTCAATATCCTTGCGCTTTTCCTCCTCAATCAGAAGGAGTTCAATATCACCCCGGCGGCCCAGGCACTCATAAATCTGGAGCCCAGTAGTGCCTTCCCGGCCGTCGATATATACAATTGGCTTTGCCATAAACTCTTTCGCCTCTTTTTCTGCTCACAGGCCCAGAGCCGCAATTTTTACTGGGCCAGCACTTCGCGCACATAGGCAATCTGCGCTTCGACACTTTTCAGGGAGGTGCCCCCCTGGGAAATCCGCTTTTCCACGCAGGTGCGCAAATCAATGGCCTCGTAGAGGTCGGTATCAAACA
>CAZRNK010000085.1:0-7885 GCA_964601435.1 uncultured Oscillospiraceae bacterium
GAGGACAGCTCCCGTCCGTCTAGGAGAGGAAGCAGCTTTTATTTTTCACCAGGTACTCCGCGCCGGAGTAGACCGTGGTGACTAGAATTACGACCCAGCAGAGGGTGTTGAGCCAGCCGGGGATAAAGGGCAGGAGCATCAGGCACAGGCAGACCATAGTGGCGGCGGTTTTCACCTTGCCGGACCAGGCGGCGGCAATCACTTTCCCGGAGGAGGCGGCAAGCATGCGCATGCCGCTGACGGCAAACTCCCGCGCCAGCACAGCCACCACCACCCAGGCAGGCATGGCGCCCCAGGACACCAGCATCAGCATGGCGGCAATGACCAGGATTTTGTCCGCCAGAGGGTCCATGAATTTGCCAAAATCGGAAACCTGGTTATAATTCCGGGCGATGTATCCGTCGGCCAAATCGCTGAGGCTGGCCACAATAAAGATGGCCAGGGCTACATAGCGGCTGCCGGGAAAGCCCCAGTAGAGCACAATGAGAAACAGCGGAATCATGGCCACCCGGGCCAGGGTAATCTTATTCGCAGTTGTCATCTTTCGACTCTCCAATCAGGTCGCCATCCAGAACATCTGTAATGCGCACCTGGATAAATTCGCCAACCTCGCCTTTCCCCATGAAAAATACCTTGCCGTCCACGTCCGGGGAATCGGCGTAGCTCCGGCCGTACCAGCATCCGGCTGCCCGGTCATAACCCTCGCAGAGGATTTCCAGGGTTTCCCCAATCCGGTAGCTGCTCCACTCGTCCATAATCTGGGCCTGAATCTCCTGAATCAGCTCCGCACGCCGGACAGCGGTCTCGGTATCGCACCGGTCGGGCATTTTCGCGGCGGGGGTCCCCTCCTCCGGCGAAAAGACAAAGACGCCGGCCCGCTCGATTTTTGCTTCCCGGAGAAAGGCGCACAGCGCTTCAAACTCGGCTTCCCCCTCCCCAGGGAGGCCGGAGATGAGGCTGGTGCGCAGCACCAGGCCGGGAATTTTTTCCCGGAGCTTTTGGAACAGGGCGCGGATTTCCGCCCCTGTACCCCGGCGGCACATCCGCCGGAGGATGGTGTCGTCAATGTGCTGGATGGGGATGTCCAGATATTTGACAATCCGGTCCTCCCGGGCAATGAGGTCAATGAGGCTGTCATCCAGCAGGTCCGGATAGAGATAGTGGAGGCGTATCCAGTGGAATTCCTCTATCTCCAGCAGGGCCTCCAGCAGCTGCGTAAGGCTGGGCTTTCCATATAAATCCTGGCCATAGCGGGTGATGTCCTGGGCCACGATGATGAGCTCCTTTATCCCCAGGGCGGCCAGCTCCCGGGCCTCCCGGAGGATGTCCTCCATCCGCCGGCTCCGGTAGCGGCCCCGGATATAGGGGATGACGCAGAAGGCGCAGTAGTTGTCGCAGCCCTCGGCAATTTTGAGATAGGCCCAGCCGGGGCCGGTGGTGACCACCCGGTCTGTCTCCGGCTGGGGGGCATTTTTGTCCCCGAAGAGGGCAGGATGGGCCCCCTGGAGACATTCGTCCACCGCCTCTACAATGGCGTCGAAGCTGCCCACACCCACCAGGGCGTCAATTTCCGGCAGCTCGTCCAATATCTCATCCTGATAGCGCTGGGGCAGGCAGCCGGCCACTACAATTTTGTCCAGGGTTCCGGCCGCCTTGAGTTGCCCCAGCTCGATAATATTTTCAATGGCCTCGCTTTTGGCGCTGTCAATGAAACCGCAGGTATTGACAACTGCCACGTCCGCCCCCTCGGGGCTGGGGACAATCTCGTGCCCAGCCTGGGTGAGCAGGTAGAGCATCTGCTCGCTGTTGACCAGGTTCTTGGCACAGCCCAAAGAAATCATATGGATTTTTGCCATAGTGTCCTCCTTACCAGTCCTCTTCGCCCAGATTCTGGCGAAGCCGCTCCACAGCAGCGCGGATTTCCCCCCAGCTATAGCCCCGGCGGGCCAGGGCGTCGGTGGCCTTTTTCAGCGCCGCGGCGTCCCGGGGGGATGCCCCCCGGAGCCGGGCGCGGAGCAGGGCGTCCAGGCGCTCCTCCGTCTCCGGCATCTCTTCCAGGGCGGCATCCCACAGCGCCCGGGGCACCCCCCGGCGATAGAGCTCGTTGCGGATGTGGGCCGGACCGTAGCCCTTGGCGGCGTAGTGGCGCACCACCATGCCCGCGTAGGCTGCATCGTCCAGAAGGCCCCGCTCAGAGAGCCAGGCAACGCAGGCCTCCGCCTCTGCCTCCCCTTCCCCTTTTTCCACCAGGCGCCGGAAAAGCTCCTGGCGGCTCATGGCCCGGTAGCCCAGAATCCGCAGGGCCCGGGCGCGGATGTTGGCCTCCGCTGCGGCAGCGCGCAGGGACGAGAGCGCCTCCGGGGTAAAGGGCTTGCCGGCATAGAGCCCGGCGTCCGCCGCGGTGGCGGCGGACATGTCCAGCGTCGAGCCGTCAGAAAAGGTGAGGGTGACCCGCTCCCGCTTTTTGGCGGTGATGGCCGTGAGGGTCACGGCCTCCGGCGTGGGGCGTTCCGGCGTCATCCTTCAAAGCCGTCGGCAGAGATGTCCACTGCCCGACCGGCGGCCTGTGCGGCCTTTCGGGACTGGGGACTCATGAGCTTGTAGGCGTTGGCGCGGATTTCCTGCTCCAGTTTGTCGGCAATTTCCGGATTGGCCCGGAGATATTCCTTTACGCCGTCCCGGCCCTGAATCCGGGTATCCTCCACGGTGTACCAGGCGCCGGCCTTCTCGATGATGTCCAGCTTCACGGCCAAATCGATGATTTCCCCAATCTTGGAGATTCCCTCGCCGTAGATGATGTCAAACTCCGCCTCCCGGAAGGGGGGCGCCACTTTGTTCTTGATGACCTTGGCCCGGGTGCGGTTGCCAATCATCTCGCCGCCGGATTTGAGCGTCTCAATCCGGCGCACGTCGATGCGGACGCTGGAGAAGTACTTCAGGGCCCGGCCGCCGGGGGTCGTCTCCGGGTTGCCGTACATGACGCCAATCTTTTCCCGGAGCTGGTTGATGAAGACCACAATGCAGTTGGTTTTGGAAATGGTGCCCGCCAGCTTCCGCAGAGCCTGGCTCATGAGCCGGGCTACCACGCCTACGCTGCTCTCGCCCATTTCTCCCTCCAGCTCGCTCCGGGGCAGAAGGGCGGCCACGGAGTCCACCACCACCACATCGATGGCGCCCGAGCGCACCAGGGCCTCGGTAATCTCCAGGGCCTGCTCCCCCGTGTCCGGCTGGGAGATTAACAGGTTGTCGATGTCCACCCCCAGGGCCCGGGCGTAGGCCGGCTCCAGGGCGTGCTCTACGTCGATAAAGGCCACCTCGCCCCCGCCGGCCTGGGCACTGGCCAGGATATGGAGGGCCAGGGTTGTCTTGCCGGAGGACTCGGGGCCGTAGATTTCCACAATCCGTCCCCGGGGCACGCCCCCGATGCCCAGGGCCAAATCCAGGGACAGGGAGCCTGTGGGGATGGCCTCTACATTGACGGGGATGTCATCCCCCAGGCGCATAATGGCGCCCTTGCCGTAGTTTTTCTCAATCTGGGCCAGGGCTGTTTCCAGGGCTTTTTTCTTGTCCTCTGCCTGACCGACCTGGGTGATGGGAGTTTTCTTTTTCTCAGCCATTTTTTCTTGCACCTCTATACTTTCCCAATTCAAATATACGCTTTTATAGTTTGCCCATGACGACCCGCTCAATTTTCAGGGTGTCGGGGATGCTCTCCACATGGGTAAAGCCGGCCAGGCGGAGAATCTTTTTCACCGCGTCGGCCTGACCCGCCCCCACCTCGAAGAGTATCTGTCCCCCGGTGCGGAGGACGCTCTTCCAGTTGGCGGTGATGGCCCGGTAGAAGTCCAGGCCGTCCTCGCCCCCGTCCAGGGCCAGACGGGGTTCATAGTCCCTGACAGAGCTGTCCAGGGTGTCAATCTCCGCCGAGGGGATATAGGGCGGGTTGCACACAATCATATCAAAGCTCCCCAGGAGCATGGGTGGCATGCCCTTGGCGTCGGCGTCGATGCAGGTGACCCGAGGGCTTAAATTGTTATGGAGTACGTTTTTCCGGCACAGGCTCACCGCCGCAGGGCTCACGTCCGCCACCACCACCCGGGTAGCGGGGAGGTTGCGGGCAATGGCACAGCCGATGCAGCCGCTGCCGGCGCACAAATCCAGAACCCGGGCGTCCATCTTCCGCCCCCGGAGGCTCTCAATGGCGGCCTCAGCCAGCACCTCCGTATCCACCCGGGGGATGAGCACGTTTTTATCCACCAGGATGGGCAGGCCGTAGAACTCCCACTCCCCGGTGATGTAGGCCACCGGCTCTCCGGCGAAGCGCCGCTCCAGCAGCGCCTGGAGCCGGGGGGTGAGGTTCTCGGCGGTGTAGAGCCGGAGGTCCTGAAGCAATTTCTCCACAGATTTGCCCGCAGCATGGGCCACCAGGAGGCGGGCCTCCAGGCTGTAGGCCTCGATGCCGGCGTTTTTCAGCGCCCGGCGGGTTTCGATGTAATACTCATTGTAGGTCTTGGGCATAGCGCGCCATACTCCTCTTTCTCTCTGTATTGTCCGGAGCGCCGGGGCCGGCGCCCCCCTGTGGGGCGTAAATTTACCAGGCGTCCGCGCCCTTTTCCTCGGGAATCACCAGCTCGATGGCGGCGATGGCCACCTCCATCATGGAGTCGTCCGGTTCGTTGGTGGTGAGGCGCTGGAGCTGCCGTCCCGGCCAGGAAAGGGCCGCGGTGAGGACATTGTCATGCCGGCCGATGAGGCGGTTGAGCTCATAGCTCACCGCCACCACAATGGGCAGGCAGACAAGCTGCAGCAGCAGCCGCACCAGCATGTTGGGCGGGGTGATGAAGGAAAATACCACGGCGAACACCAGGATGCTGATGATAATCACAGCGAAGAGAAAGCTGGTGCCGCAGCGGGGGTGGAAGCGGGACTGGATGCGGACGTTGTCCACTGTGAGGGGCAGGCCCTTTTCATAGCAGAAGATGGTCTTGTGCTCGGCGCCGTGATAGGCGAACATCCGCTTGATGTCCTTCATCTGGGCGCACAGGGCCAGATAGGCCAGGAAAATGATAATCCGGAAAATGCCCTCCAGGAGATGGCGCACCAGATAGGGGGCGTCGGGGAAAAAGTGGAGGATGCCGCCGGCCACCAGGGTGGGCAGGAAGAAGAAAAGTCCCACTGCCAGACAGATGCCCAGCAGCACTGCAATCC
Source organism: uncultured Oscillospiraceae bacterium (assembly GCA_964601435.1). GTDB lineage: Bacteria > Bacillota > Clostridia > Oscillospirales > Oscillospiraceae > CAZRNK01. The sequence continues at coordinate 5,209 of CAZRNK010000085.1, forward strand.
CCACAACGGCCTTTTCTGCCTTCTCGTTGCCCAGCTTTTCATCCAGCCAAAGGTCCAGCTTGCTGGGCTCCTCCTGTTCCTCTTCGGGGAGGAACTGGGCGGAGTAGGTAATGGCCTGGACGCCCTTGACCATGGAGTCCAGGAAATTGACCACGCCCCGAATCAGGGGCCAGCCCAGGACAGGGTGCCGGTCCTTGATGAGCTTGAGCTCGTCCACCTTCACCTCCAGCTCCCCGTCTGTTTTGCGGACGACAATGGACTGCTTTTTGGGCCCGCGCATCAAAATCCCCTCCATCAGGGCCTGGCCGCCGATGGAAGTGCGGAATGCGCCGGGCGCTTCTCGTTCACGTTTTGCCATATTCGATTCTCTTTTCTAACAATTCGGAATTTTTATTCTTTTGGCTCCTCCTGGAGCACAGGGAGGCGCACTGTCACGACGCAGCCCCCCTCCGGCGCGTTGGCAATCTCCAGCGTGCCGCCGTGGCGGGTGACAATCTCCTCGCAGACGGCCAGGCCGATGCCGCTGCCGCGAACCTTGGAACTGCCCTTGTAGAACTTCTCTTTCACATGGGGCAGCTCGTCCTCGGGAATGCCGGGGCCGTGGTCCCGGACGCGGATGCGGACGCTGTCGCCGTCCAAATCCATATTGACTTCGATTTTGCCGCCCTCCCGGCCGTACTTGGCGGCGTTGTCCAGAATATTCAGAAATACCTGCTTGAGCCGCTCGCCGTCTCCCAGGATGTGGGGGAGCGGTTCCTCTGAGGGGGTGTAGAGCAGCTCCACCTGGTCCTGGCGCAGGAGCTCCCCATAGGTATAGATGGAGTCCTCCAGCTCTGCGGCCACGTCAATGGGCTCTACATTCAGATTGAAGCGCCCGTCCTGAATGCGGGTAAATTCCAGCAGCTCCTCCACCATCTTGGTGAGGCGGCTGGCCTCCTTGGAGATAATCTGGATGCCCCGGCGGGAATCCCCCTGGATGGCCTCGTCATAGGCCAGGGTTTCGCTCCAGCCGGTGATGGCGGTGAGGGGCGTGCGCAGCTCATGGGAGACAGAGGAGATAAACTCGGTCTGCACCTTTTCTGACTGGCCGATTTTGACGGACATCTCGTTGATGGCGTCGGTCAGGGTGCCAATCTCGTCGTCGTGCTTTTTTTCCGCCTGGATGCCATAACTGCCCTCGGCGATGCGCCGCGCCACCTCCGTCAGCGCCAGGATGGGCTCGGTGATGGTGCGGATAAAATAGGTATTGGAGAGAAAGACCATCAGGAACACCAGGATGCCGATGCCGGCAATGAGGGCGCTGAAGGTAATGACCTGATGGTCCACCAGCGTCAGGCTGGTGACATAGCGCATAACGCCAACGACGCTGCCGTCGGAGTAAATAAGCGGCGCAGAGACGGCCAGTACCCGTTCTCCGGTGGAGGAGTGGCCCTCCCAGGCGCTCACCTCTCCCGTGGCGAGGGCGTCGGCAATGTCCTGGGTACCCGGCTTGGTACCGGCGGAGATACCATAGCTGGTGACCTCCACCACGCCCTTGGTGTTAATAAACTGCAGCTCCAGCTCGTCCTTTTCCTCAAAAGACTCTGTGTAGCGCACAGCGGCCTGCTGATACTCCGCATAGGTATTGGAGACATAGGAGGTGAAGAACTCCGAGGAGGCCTTGGCCTTGCTCTCCAAATCGGAGCGGATGCCGCTATAGTAATAATTGCTGATAATCAAAACGAAGGCGAGGACCGCCACCAGGACCACAACCAGCGTAATCGACAGGCTGCTGAGGGTCCAGCGGCCCTTAATTCCACGGACCTTCACGGCGGCTGCCTCCTTTCTGTGCTAAAGTTTCTTTTTTAGAAGCCCCACTTGTAGCCGTAGCCCCAGACGGTGGTAATATAGGCGGGGATGGTGGGGTCGTCCTCGATTTTCAGCCGGAGACGGCGGATGTTGACGTCCACAATCTTCAGCTCACCAAAATAGTCCTTGCCCCAGACGGCGTTTAGAATCTCCTCCCGGCTCAGGGCCTTGCCGGGGTTGTCCATAAACAGTTTCATAATGGAGTATTCAATCTGGGTCAGGCGGATGCGATCCCCGTTTTTCTCCAGGGTGCGGTTCCGGGTGTTGAGCCGGAAGGGGCCGTGGCGCAGTTCCCCGCTGTCCGAATCCGGCCCGTCGCCGCCGGTGCGGCGGTAGAGGGCGTCAATCCGGGCGGTCAGCTCTGCCGGGGAGAAGGGCTTGGTGACATAGTCGTCTGCACCGGTCATGAGGCCGGTGACCTTGTCCATCTCCTGGCTCTTGGCGGTGAGCATAATGATGCCGATTTTGGAGTCTGAGGCGCGAATGCGGCGGCAGACTTCAAAGCCGTCGATATCCGGGAGCATGACGTCCAGAAGGGCCACCCGGATGTCCGGATTGCGCTGGAGCTGCTCCAGGGCCTGCTCCCCGGTCTCTGCCTCGATGGGCTCATAGCCCGAGCGCTTTAAGTTGATTACGACAAAGCTGCGGATGCTGGACTCGTCCTCCAGCACCAATACTTTTTTCATAACAGATTTCCTTTCTCTCAGGCGGCGCGACAGTCGTGGCGCCTGTCCGGTTCGTGCAGTTGGGTGCGGCAGCCCGTTTTTTACAGGGCGCCGGAATTCCACTCTGAATAAATGCGGTTAAAACTCTGGGAAATTTCCTGCTG
>CAZRNK010000086.1:0-7789 GCA_964601435.1 uncultured Oscillospiraceae bacterium
GCGGTGGTAAACGCCGGAGTCACCTTCCGCTTCCGCAACGAGGTAAACGGAAAGTTTGAAACCCAGGACTTCCTCTATGAAAACGGCATTCTGGACTATGTCGCCGAGCTGGCCGGGGAAGACAGCCTCACCCAGCCGGTCTTTATTGAGGCGGAGCGCCGGGGCCGGGACCGGGCAGACAAACCGGAGTATAAGGTAAAGATGAGCGCCGCCTTCTGCTTCTCCAACCGGGTGAGCGTCATCGAATATTACCACAACTCCTCCTGGCTGGAGCATGGCGGCGCCCCGGAGAAGGCGACCCGCAGCGCCATGGTCTCCGCCGTGGACGCCTATATCAAGAAAATCGGGAAATATCAGAAAAACGAGAGCAAGATTGGCTTCCAGGACTTTGCCGTCTGCCTGGTCCTGGTCCCCAACTGCTTCTCCACCCAGCCCTCCTATGAAAACCAGACCAAGAAGGCCATCACCAACAAGTTTATCCAGGAGGCCATGACGGAGTTCCTCCGCAGCCAGATGGAAATTTATTTCATCGAACACAAGGCGGAGGCGGACCGGGTGGCCGAGCAGGTGCTCATCAACAAGCGGAGCCGGGAGACGGCGGAGAAGGCCCGGCTGAACCTGAAAAAGAAGCTCACCGGCAGCGTAGACATCTCCAACCGGGTACAGAAATTTGTAGACTGCCGCTCCAAGGATGTCTCCCGGCGGGAAATTTACATCGTGGAGGGTGACAGCGCCCTGGGCAGCGTCAAGCTGAGCCGGGACGCGGAATACCAGGGAATCATGCCGGTCCGGGGCAAGATTTTAAACTGCCTCAAGGCGGACTATACCCGCATCTTCAAAAGCGACATCATTACCGATTTGATGAAGGTCCTGGGCTGCGGCGTGGAGGTGGAGTCCAAGCGCACAAAGGACCTCTCCAGCTTCGATTTGGCCAGCCTGCGCTGGAGCAAGATTATTATCTGCACCGATGCGGATGTGGACGGCTTCCAAATCCGCACGCTGATTCTCACCATGCTCTACCGCCTGGTGCCCACCCTCATCCAGGAGGGCTATGTCTACATCGCCGAGTCCCCCCTGTATGAGATTACCTGCAAGGAAAAGACCTATTTTGCCTATTCCGAGCGGGAGAAGGCCGCCATTCTGGAGGAAATCGGCGGCGCAAAGTGCGAGATTAACCGCTCCAAGGGCCTGGGTGAAAACGACCCGGAGATGATGTGGCTCACCACCATGAACCCGGAGACGCGGCGGCTCATCAAGGTCATGCCCGAGGACGCGGCGCGCACCAGCGAAATCTTTGACATGCTCCTGGGGGACGACCTTCCGGGGCGGAAAACCCATATCGCCGAAAACGGATGGCGGTATCTGGATTTGGCGGACATCTCCTAGGCCCTGTTTGAAAAAAGTCAACACGCCCAAATGGCGGGAATTTTTCCATTTTTCAAATAAGGCCTAGCACGCAGCCCATTTTTTACAGAGAGAAGGGGTCGCTGACATGGAGACAGCATCTACCGGCATTTCCCGAAAAGGCATACCCTGGGGCGCGCTCTGCGCCGGCGTGCTCTGGTGCGCCCTGGCGCTGAGCCTTGTGCCCATTTTCCTGGTGGGGGACTGCGCCCACCCCTTTGGGGATGACTTTGCCTACAGCGTCTATGTCCACTACGCCCTGTCTGACGGCGAGAGCGTCCTGGCCGCCCTGTGGCAGACCGTCAGCGACTATTATACCGGCTGGCAGGGCACCTACTCCGCCGCGGCCCTGATGGCCCTCCAGCCCGCCCTCTGGGGGGAGCAGGCCTATATCCTCACGGCCTTTGTCATGGTGGGCGCCCTCCTGGCCGGGACGCTGTGCTTGACCCACACCGTCCTCCGCCGGGGCTTCACGCTGAGCCGGAGCGCCTGGCTGGGCGCCGCGGGCGGGATTCTCCTCGTCACCATCCAGCTCCAGCCCGACCCCATGCAGGCCTTTTACTGGTGGAACGGCGCGGTGTACTATACCTTTTTCTTCTCCCTGATGCTGCTGTATATCCACTTTCTGCTGTGCCTGCGCCTGGGGGTAAGGCATAAAAGGCTCACCCTGGCCGCCGCACTCTTTCTGGCCTTTGTGCTGGGGGGCGGGAATTATGTCACGGGCCTTGCCACCGCCCTGGCCGGGGGCGCCTACGCCCTGGGCTGCCTCATCTGGGACAGGCCCCGCTGGAAGGCAGCGGCGGCCTGCGAGGTGGTTTTGCTCCTGGGCTTCATCGTCAACATGGCCGCCCCGGGCAACGCGGTCCGGGCCGCTTCGGCCCAGGGCCTGGGCCCCATCACCGCCATCTGGCGTTCCTGCCTCCAGGCCGGGGCGGACGGCCTGGAGTGGATGGGCTTTCCCATGCTGGCCCTCCTCGTGGGGATGGCCCCCCTTCTCTGGAAGTGCGCGGGGAAAACTTCCTTCTCCTTCCCCTGGCCCGTGGCGGTGAGCCTGGGGCTCTTTCTCCTCTTCGCCGCCCAGAACACCCCCCACTTTTACGCCCTGGGGGAGGCCGGCCCCGGCCGGCTCCGGGACATTGTGTTTGACAGCTACCCCTGGCTCCTCCTGTGCGCGGAGGGGTACTGGCTGGGCTGGCTCCGGCGAAAGGGCCTCACGCTGGGCCGGACAGCGGGCCTTATCACCGTCCTGGCGGCCTGCGCTCTGGCCCTCACCGGCCTTGTGCGCTCCGGCCCCTGGGGGACCACCGGGCAGTGCGCCGCCGCCCTCTCCGACGGCAGCGCCAGGCGCTATGACGCCCAGCTCACCGCCCGGGCGGCGCTCTTCAACGCCCCGGGGGACGAGGCCGTGGTCTGCACCCAGCCGGACGTGCAGCCGCCCCTCTTATATTATTTCGACGTAACGGAAAATCCGGAGAATTTCGCAAACATCGCTGCGGCAAACTATTACAGGAAGGCGTCCGTTATTGCCCTGCCGCCGGCGCAGCAAGAAGAAGGATAAGGAATTTATGGCCAAGAAGAAAAAAAATGAAGAAAGCAAAAAGGCGGTGGACACCTCCAACGTGTTCGGCCTCCGGGCGGAGGTGCTGGAGCAGCCCATCACCGACACCCTGGAGCAGAACTACATGCCCTACGCCATGAGCGTCATCGTCTCCCGGGCCATCCCGGAAATTGACGGCTTCAAGCCCAGCCACCGGAAGCTCCTGTACACCATGTACCGGATGAACCTCCTGACCGGGGCCCGGACCAAGAGCGCCAACATCGTGGGCCAGACCATGCGGCTCAACCCCCACGGGGACAGCGCCATTTATGAGACCATGGTGCGCCTGTCCAAGGGGTACGAGGCCCTCATCGCCCCCTTTGTGGACTCCAAGGGCAACTTCGGCAAGGTCTACTCCCGGGACATGGCCTACGCCGCCAGCCGGTATACCGAGGCGAAGCTCGCCCCCATCTGTGCCGAGCTGTTCCGGGACATCGGCAGCGACACCGTGGATTTCGTGGACAACTACGACGGCAGCATGCGCGAGCCCACCCTGCTGCCCACCACCTTCCCCAACGTACTGGTGAGCGCCAACACCGGCATCGCCGTCGGCATGGCCAGCCAGATTTGCGGCTTCAATCTGGGGGAAGTGTGCGACACCACCATTGCGTATATCGGCGACCCGGACTGCGACCTGCTCGCCACCCTCCCGGCTCCGGACTTCCCCACCGGCGGGGAGATTATCTACGATGCGCAGGAGATGGACGCCATTTACCGCACCGGCCGGGGCAGCTTCCGCGTCCGCTCCCGCTGGCGCTATATCCGGGAAGAAAACGTCATCGAAATCTATGAAATCCCCTATACCGCTACGGCGGAGGCCATTCTGGACAAGGTGGCCGAGCTCATCAAGGCCGGGAAAATCCGGGAAATCAACGACATGCGGGACGAGACGGATTTGGGCGGCCTGAAGCTGGCCATCGATTTGAAGCGGGGCACCGACCCGGATAAGCTCATGGCCAAGCTCTTCCGTATGACGCCCCTCCAGGACAGCTTTTCCTGCAACTTCAACATCCTCATCGCCGGCAATCCCCGCGTCATGGGCATTCGGGAAATCCTGGAGGAGTGGGTCTCCTGGCGGACCGAATGCGTCCGCCGGCGCACCTACTACGATTTGGCCAAGAAAAAGGACAAACTCCACCTTTTAAACGGCCTGAAGAAGATTCTCCTGGACATCGACAGGGCCATCGCCATCATCCGGGAGACAGAGCACGAGAGCGAGGTCGTCCCCAACCTGATGATTGGCTTCGGCATCGACCAGGTGCAGGCGGAGTATGTGGCGGAAATCCGCCTGCGGAACATCAACCGGGAGTACATCCTCAAGCGGGTGGAGGAGACCGCCAGCCTGGAGGAGGAAATCGCCGACCTGGAGGATTTGGTCGGCAGCCGGCGGCGCATCCGCTCCGTCATCAAAAAGGAGCTGGAGGCCGTCAAGAAAAAATATGCCCAGCCCCGGAAAACCGGCATCGTCTACGCCGGGGAGATTGAAGAATATGCCGAGGAGGAGCAGCTCCCTGACTATCCGGTCCACGTCTTTCTCTCCCGGGAGGGGTACTTCAAGAAAATTACTCCCCTCTCCCTGCGCCAAAGCGGGGAGCAGAAATACAAGGAGGGGGACGGCCCCTTCCAGCATTTCCAGGCCCAGAACCGGGACGAAATCCTCTTTTTCACCGACCGGGCGCAGGTGTACAAGGCCCGCCTCCGGGATTTCGAGGATACCAAGGCCAGCGCCCTGGGCGTCTATCTCCCCTCTGTGCTGAATATGGACGCGGAGGAAAACGTCCTCGCCGCTGTCCTCCCCGGGGACTACACAGGGCAGCTCCTGCTGTTCTTTGAAAACGGCAAGTGCGCCCGCCTCCCCCTGTCCGCCTGGGCTACCAAGACCAACCGCAAGCGCCTCACCGGCGCCTACAGCGACAAGAGCCCGCTGAAGACCGTACTGCCCCTGCCGGAGGAGCAGGAGATTGCCGTCTACTCCACCGAGGGCCGCTGCCTGGTCTTCTCCAGCGCCCTCCTGGCCCCCAAGACCAGCCGCACCACCCTGGGCGTAGGCGTCATGACGCTGAAAAAGAAATTTGTCCTGAGCCATGCCCGGCCCTTGGCCGAGACCGAAATTCAAAACACCGCCCGTTACCGGGTCCGCACCCTCCCCGCCGCAGGCGCCCTGCTCAGGGAGGAGGACCGGGGAGAAAAACAGCTGAGTCTCATGGAGGAGGCGTAACGCGCATATGACAAAAAAGCCAACCCAGCTTTTCTTGCAGTATGGCAAAATCGCCCTGGGCTGCGCCCTCTACGCAGTGGGCTTTCAGTTCTTCTTTTATCCCAACTCCATCGTCACCGGTGGCGTCACCGGCATTTCCATGATTATCAATTACCTCACCGGCCTTCCGGTGGGTACCATGAGCATTCTCATCAACATCCCCCTGTTCGCCGTGGCCTGGAAGAAGTTTGGCTTTGCCTTCCTCCTCAGCTCCCTGGTGGGGATGCTGCTCTCCTCGGTGTTGGTGGACATTTTGAGCCTTGTCCCCGTCTCTGTCACGGACGAACCCCTTCTGGGGGCCATTTATGGCGGCATCATCAAGGGCTTTGGCCTGGGGCTTGTCTATTCCGCCTCCGCCACCACCGGGGGTGTGGACATTGTGGCCAAACTGCTCCGGCAGCGCTACCCCTACGTAAATTTCAGCACGCTAATTCTGCTGCTGGACATTCTGGTCATCGCCGCCTTTGCCGTGATTTTTCGCCGGTATGACAGCGCCATGTACGCCATCATCGCCATGTACATTATGTCCAAGGTCATCGACCTGGTGGTCTACGGGGCCATCAACTCCAAGGTCTGCTATATCATTGCCGACAAAAGCGGGGCCATCGCCGGGCGCATCACCCGGGAGCTGGACCGGGGCGTCACCTTCCTCCGGGGGGAGGGCGCCTATTCCGGCACAGAAAAGCAGGTCATCCTCTGCGCCGTCAAACCCCAGCAGATTGTAGAGCTGCGCCGTCTGGTTCGGGAGACAGACGAGCACGCTTTCCTGATTGTCAGCGACGCCCGTGAAATTTTTGGAAATGGCTTCACCGATATTTACAACAATGATTAAGGAGGTATTTCCCATGGATTTGAAGCAGGCAATTGCAAATCTGGAGCGGCGGGGCTTCGCCGTCAGCCATTTTGCCACCGCCCAGGAGGCGGCGGACTACCTGGTCTCCGCCATTGCGGGCACCACAGTGGGGCTCGGCGGCAGCCAGACCCTGGAGGCCCTGGGCATCTATGAACGGCTCCAGGAAAAAAATGAGGTTTTCTGGCACTGGTATCACAAGGATGCCGACTTAATCCGCTCCGCCACCCGCGCCAGGGTCTACCTCACCAGCGCCAACGCCATCGCGCAGACGGGGGAGATTGTCAATATCGACGGCCGTGGCAACCGGATTGCCGCCACGCTCTACGACAAGGACGCCGTCTATTTCGTAGTGGGCATCAACAAGTTTACCGACGACTTTGACAGCGCCCTCTGGCGGGCCCGGAACGTCGCCGCGCCCAAAAATGCCCAGCGTCTGGGCAGCAAGACCCCCTGCGCTGTCCGGGCCGACAAATGTTACGACTGCAACAGCCCGGGGCGCATCTGCCGGGGGCTGAGCGTCCTCTGGGCCCCCATGCTGGACATGCAGAAAATGGAGGTTGTCATTATCGATGAGGAGCTGGGGGCCTGAAAGCCTCGGCTGTGCCGCGCCCGGAAGGAGAAAGACCATGAAACAAATCGCTGCGCTGCTTCTCATATTGAGCATTCTCCTGTCCACAGCGGGATGCACCAGCCTCATTGCCCGGGACTACTATGTCAGCGAGCCCTACACGGACGACGGCACTGAGACAGATACCGCCGCCAGCGGCGGGGTGAAAAATTATACCGCCCTCAAGCGGGTTATCAGTACCATGGTGGAGAACCACGACACAGAAGGCACACTTACCTTCAGCAACTATGACGGCGATGTGTCCGACGATTTGGCCAGCGCCTGCTGGGAAATCAAAGAGGACACGGCCCTGGGCGCCTATGCCGTGGACTACATGTCCTATAATATCAACCGCATCGTCTCCTATTACGAGGCAGAAATTATCATTACGTACCGCCGGACCAAAACCCAGGTGGACAGCATCATTGCCCTGTCCAGCATCGACGGCTTCCAGGAGACGCTTCTGGAGGCCATGGCCGGCGGCGTCACCTACCTGGCCGTACAGTTCAATTATTCCAGCCTGACGGCGGAGGACATCCAGCACTATGCCCAGGCCCTGTATGAGGAAAACGCCCTGTCCATCCCCATTCCGCCGGAGGTGTCGGTAAATATTTACCCGGCCGCCGGAGTACAGCGCATTTATGAAATCACCCTGGACTATGGCTATGGTACCGAGCAGCTCACCGCCATGACTGAAGATCTGACATACACCGCTGCCGCGCTCCTGGAGGATTTGCCCGTCGGCCAGGGGGCCGACAGCGCGCTGGCTGCCGCCCTTGCCCTGGGGGAACACTGTCAATACACCGGTTACACAGGCTTGGCCGACACGGCTTACGGCGCCCTGGTGGAAGGGCAGGCCAGCAGCCGGGGGATGGCCCTGGCCTATCAGGCGCTGTGTACAGCGCTGGAGCTCTCCTGTACCCTGGTGGAAGGCTCCCTGGAGGGGGAAACCCATTATTGGAACATCCTGCAGCTGGGGGAAGGCGAATGCTACCACATGGACCTTTCGGCCCTCTCCGCTTTTGGCGGGCAAAATGCCCTCTTCCTCCGGGATGAGGACATCTCGGGCCG
>CAZRNK010000087.1:0-7708 GCA_964601435.1 uncultured Oscillospiraceae bacterium
CTCCAGTGTTCATAGGGCTCCGGCAGCCGGGGTTCTATGGCGGTGACTGTCCAGGGCTGATAGCCATAGGAGCTGAAAAACTCCAGTTCCCGTACACCCTGCTCCTTTCGGATTGCCGGGTCGGGGTGGGCATAGTTGCGCTTGGGGTCTGTGGGCCGGGCGCTGCCGTCCAGCTCCCGGGCAATTTTATAGCTGTCGAAGGTGAAGTCCTCATAATCCCGGACGTGCCAGATTTTCCACTGTCCGTCCTCATAGAGGAACTCCCCGGAGAAGCGCTGCACCTGGGAGAAGGGGCGGCTCAGGCCGTCCTCTTCAATCCGGGCCATGGTGGAGAAGGACATCCAGACCCCCTGGGCGGAGAGGCCGTCCCCGGCAATCTCCACATACGGGGAGCCCAGCACATGCACCACCCGGTACCCTGCAGCCGCATTGCCTGTATAGGTGGTGCCGTAGTATTTTTCCGCCAGCTTCTGGGCCTCCAGCTTGGTCTGTGTGGTGCCCTTGACATAGTAGTTATAGACGCCTTCCCGGCCATAGTGGGCCGTGTCGCCGTGGGCGTACTGGATATCCTCCCGGCGGCTCCAGTATTTTTCCAGCTCCTCTTCCTCAGTGTGGTAGTAGTAGCCGTAGATGTGGCGCATCATGCAGTTGACTACCTGACGGTAGTCGTCCCCCCGCTTGGCGGCCGCTTTTTCTGCGGCCAGCTCTGCCTCCAGCTGGGCGACCTTTTCCATTAAATATTCAATCTTATCCACATTTTCACCTCTTTGATTGAGAATTGATATAAGACACAGGGCGCGTATGAAAACGCGCCCTGTTTGGTGTTATAAGCGGGACTTATCTGGCGTTGAAGCGGTCCAGAGCGGCCTGCCAGTAGCCGATGCACGTCTCAATGTCCAGCGCATAGAGCCCATCCACAAAGGATTCCAAATCGGACAGGGGGAGGTCGCCGACGATGAATTTCACCAGGTTCTCCTGAACGTAGGTGTTGATGTCGGAGAAGATGTTGTTATAATCTTCAGACTCTTCCGCCGTCATGGTGACACCCTGGGGAATCTTATAGGCGTTGTCCTTGTTGGTGGCCCAGACGCCCGCCACGCTGTTTACTTGGTCGGAGTACATCGCCTGGTCGCGGTCGCTGTCATACACACCCAGTTTGCCAATGTAGATATAAGTGGTCTGGGACAGGGTCAGTCCGTCGGGGTTGTTCAGCAGCAAATCGGTGAAGGCGGGCTCACCGTTTTCGATGGTATAGGTCTCGCCCTCAATGCCCCAGTTGGCCAGCATGCTGCCTTCTTCGGTGTACCAGTAGTTGTTCCACAGCATGGCAGCCTCGATGTTCTCACAGGCGGTGGTGATGACATAGGTGTCTTCCATCTCCTTGTCCTTGCAGGAGGAGAGGTGGGTTACATCGCCAGCATTCTGCACAGCGTCCTGAATGGGCTCCAGGTCAAAGCCGCCGGTCTCCTCCAGCGTGTCGATGTAGGAGGCGTCGATAAAGCCGATGCCCACTTCGCCATTGGTGATTTTACCCATATACTCGGAGTCGGTGGGGTTCTCATTTTCCACAGCGAAGTCCTGAGACATGAGTCCCTCGCTGTACCACTGAGCCATCAGGTTGACATAGTCGATGAAGCCGTCCTCCAGGAAGCCGAATTTTACTTTGTCGTCTACCTGGTAGAAGCCCTTGTTGCCATACTCAATAATGGTGTGGGAGAAGAGGGAAACGTCAAAGCCGGCGCAGAGCCAGTCGCCGCAGACGGCACCCATATAGCCCATGGTGATGGGTTCGGGAATGTTATACTCTGTTTTGAAAGCGGTCAGGACATTGTAGTAGTCATCATAGGTGACAGGAGCTTCCAGACTGAGTTCATCCAGCCAGTCCTGGCGAATCACGAAACCCATAAGGGGCCGAGACTCGTTTTTACCGATGGCATAGAAGGCGGCCATGTTTCCGGAGTCGGTGGTGACGTTGCTGGTATACCCATAGGTCTCCAGGGCAGAGACATAGTCCGGGGCATAATCCAGATAGTCGGCCAGGTTAACGAAGATGCCCTCGTCAATGGCGGCATCTGCACCGCCGGAGTACTGCCGCAGGCCCTGCCAGAACATGTCGGGCATATCGCCGCTGGCTACTACGATATTAAACTGATTATTGTAGGCCTCTGTGGAAACGCAGGAGAACTCCAGATAGATGTTGGTAGCCTCCGAGGCGGCTGCATAGAAGGGGGCCTCGTCCCAAGTCTCGATGACGCCGGCACTCCGGGGGGCATAGATGGGGCCCAGCACCGAGAGCGTTACGGCCTCTTCCAGCGGGTAGAGAGAGGCGTCTTCCGGTGCCTCGGTTTCCTCAGCGGCGGGCGCCTCTGTGGCGTCAGAGCCGGACTCTGTCGCCGCAGGGGCCTGTGTGGCCGGAGCCTCGGTCGTTTCGCTCCCGCTACCGCCGCAGCCTGCCAGGCAGGACAAGCACAGGCACAGCACGAGCGCCATCAGTACAATCCTTTTCATTGCGTGTCTCCTTTTCTGTGGTATAAGAGTTATCCAATCGGCCGCAGGGGCCGTTGTGGATCTTAGCTTTCTCCCCGGCTGGGGAGCTCCACGACAGCATAGCACTCACACCAGATGTCCCCTTCGATGGTTTCGCACCAGACCACCAGATCCACATAGTGGTGTCCGTCCTGGATATACTTGTCGCAGACATAGGCTTTGGTAATGCTGCAATCCCCCTCAAAGCCGTGGGTGTTCATATATTTTCCCTGTTCCCGGAGGTAGGGAACCTTCAGCAGGTAGCTGGGCCGGTCATGTTCTGCCGGGAACATATTCTTCCCGGCATCCCAGCAAAAGGCCAGTTTCCAGCAGATTTTGTGCAAAAATCCCTCGTCGCCCATCCAGTTGGTCACCAGGCGGACGCAGTAGTTGCGGCCGACGGTATTCTGGAAGGAGGGGCGGGCGTTGGGATGGGGATCCGTCATGGCCCGGGGGCCGGGCCCCATGGGAAGGGGCTCTATGTAATAGCGGCCATAGTCATCCAGCTTGGGGTCGGAGAACTGGGGCGCCATCCATTCGTGGCCAGTGGGCTTAAAGGTATAGTGCATGAGCTTATCCCGGACTGTAAGGGTACGCTGGGCCTCCGTCATGGGCGGCGGGCCGCCGGAGGAGGGGGTAGAGGGCGCTTCGCAGGTCCAGGCGGGTTCATCGCCAATCGCCACGTCCTCCCAGTAGAGGGTGTCCGCGCCCCGGATGACTTCTTTCTCCCAGACGGACTTCATAAAGTCCCAGTCCTCCTGGGTGTATACATGGCGGGGACGGATTTTGTCCCAGTCGGCATATTTGTTGAAGGCGATGACCCGGGGGCCGTCATACGCCTCGGCCATCTCCCGCTTTACGGGGACTTTAAAGGTTTCAATGGCGCTGTACCAGCCGCTGGCCACCTTTTCGTCCCGCTGGTTATAGAGTTCACACTCGCCGATTACCCGGAATTTGCGCATGGTGGTGCCGCCCTCGGACACGTCAATCATGTCCTGGCGGGTGACTTTGCTGTAGACGGTGTCTCCGGCGAAGATGGGTTTGTAATAGGTCATCTCGTGGTCCAGGCCCCGGCCGATGGTAAAGTCGGCGTTGCTAATCCACAAATCCGTCCCCTTGGGAATGTAGGGGAAGGAAGGGCCGATGTCCACCTGGAGGGGATTGGCCACCAGGCGGCCATACTTGGTCTGCTTGGCATAGCTGACATCTGTGTACAGCGGATTGTAGGGGTTGACCCGGTAAGCCTCGGAGAGCAAATCATAGGTGCCCAGCGTCCGGTCCCGAATCAGGCCGATGCCGGGATTGAGCTCCATATCGCCGAAATAGTCAATGCCGGCGGCCTGGTCCGCATTTTGCTGCTCAATTTTCTTCTCCAGGGTTTCCGCATCCCCGGCGAGGAACTCCAGGGTGCGGTCCACCAGCTCCTGTTCATCGGGCTCATAGACATTGGGATAAACGGTTCTCCATGTAACGCTCATATACGCCTCCTTAACTGCGCTTTATGACGGCCCCGGCATTTCAGGCCGGGGCCGGGAAGTTTCTTCCTGCCCGTACCTTACCGCTGGGTGTAGCGGTCGTAGGCGGCCTGGTAAATGTCGATGCAGGTCTGCACGCCGAGGCTTTCAATGGTGGAGACGAAGGTTTCCCAATCTGCCTCTATGTCCATTTCCCCGGTGATGAAGCGGGCCACGCTCTCCTCTGTATAGGTCTGGATGTCCGCCAGAATGGTGCTGGCTGTGCTGGACTCCTCTGTGGTCAGGGAGATGGATTTCGGCATGCCCCAGTCAAAGTCAGTAGAATCTATCCAGGTTTCCAGGGCCTGGATTTCCGCATCAGAATAGAACTGGAGGAGCCGCCACTCGTCCATCAGGCCCACCACATTGTTATAGAGGCAGTAGTAGTTGGCAATCTGGGTGGCGTTGAGGCCGTCCATTTCCCCGTTGAGTACGAAGTCTGTAAACTGTGGATTCCCACTGGCATCCAGGGTAAAGGTGACGCCTTCCTCGCCGTAGTTGGCCACGTTTTTCCCTTCTTCGGTAAACCACCAGTTGAGCCACTGCATGGCGATTTCAGGAATTTCACAGCCGGTTGTAATGGCGATATTGGAGTTGCCCAGCCGGGACTGGTTGGTGAAGTGGGTGACGTTGGTGCCGTCTGCCGTCAGATTGGCGATGCCCATAAGGGCAAAGTCTGCATCCTCCGAAATGGCTGCGTAGTTGCTCCACAGCTCCAGAATGGTATTGGCGGCAAAGGCGTCGTTGGCGATGGCGTTGACGGCCTCATCCCCCTTGTCATTGCCGGAGGCGGTGATGAAGTCCGGGGAAATCAGCCCCATGGTGTACCATTCCCGCATCTGGGTGAGGTAGTCCCGGTAGCCGTCGTCAATCGTGCCGAAGTGTACGGTGCCGTCAATCTGATAGAAGGGCTCGGTGTTGGTCATGGTGCTGACGCCGGGCACGCCGAAGGCGTGGGCCAGGTTGGTCAGCGCGCCCAGATAGTTGCCGCTGTGGATGAACAGGGTGTTGCCCAGGTTGAACTCGGTCTGGGCTGCCGCCATCAAATCTGTAAATTCATCCAGCGTGGTGGGCACTTCCGCACCCAGCTCCTCCAGCATATCCTGCCGGATGGTCAGACCGCCGTTGGGCCGGTATTCGGTGATGAAGCTGTAGATAAACCACATGTTGCCGTCGTCATCGATGGCCGCCTTGTGGCAGTCCTCGTCGGTGAGAATCTCCTGGTAGGCGGGGGCGTATTCCGCGGCCAAGTTGTTGAGCCGGAGGATGACGCCTTCGTCATAGGCCTGGGAGCCGGAATAGTAGTTTGCAAAGTTCCGGTACATGTCCGGATAGTCCCCGGAGGCCACGGATACGCTGAAAATCTCGCCGGCAGAGCCGGGGTCGTTTTCAATCCACTCGATATGTACCCCGGTGACCTCTTCCGCCAGGGCGATGGCCGGCCAGTCGTTATAGCTGTTGACATAGGTGCCGGCATTGGTGACAAAGGTCGTCCAGATTTGCAGCTCCAAATCCTCTCCCGCCAGGGGATAGGTGATGGCCCCGGCTGCCGCCGGTTCCGTCTCCTGGGATGGCGCCTGCGTCTCCGGCACCTCGGTGGCGGCGTGCTCTGTGGGCGCGGCGGTCGCTGGCGCCGGTGTGGCGGTGGCTTCCGTGTCCGAGCCGCTGCATCCGGCCAGCAAACCGGCCGTCAGGGCCAGCGCCAGCAGGAGCGCCAGGCAGGAAATTCGTGTCCGTTTCATCTCTTTCAGGTTTCTCCTTTCTCAAAACTACCCGCCTTGGGCGGCAAATGCGCCCAAGACCTCCGTGCCTTGTCTGCCTATGCTGTCAGGAAAAGCGCCAAGGACAGCTTTTGCACTTGGGAAAGGGGAAGTAAAAAAGGCTTTAGTCCTCCTCGTCGGCAAACACGAAAAACGGCTTCGCATCTGCCCAGGTCTCGTAGGGCTCCGGCAGGGGCGGGTCATTGCTGGCCGGGCTCCAGGGGGTATAGCCGTATTCGTCCATGGCGGGCATATCCTTCAAGTCCCGATGGTGCATCAGCTTTTCTTCCTCGGGTGTGGGTTTGGGTATGCCGAAGGACATCTTGTTGTCGTGTTCCTGCAGGCCGGTGTTGGTGAGCTGGACGTCCAAATCGAAGCCGCCCTTGCAGCCCCGGAAGCGCCAGATTTTCCACTCGCCGTTGTCCTTGCAGAACTCGGCGCACTGCTTGCCTACATTCACAGTGGGCTGGGGAATGCCGTTTTCGTCCACATGGCAGAGGACGTTAAACACAAACCAGACGCCCTGGGCAGTCTGCCCATCCCCGGCAATCTCGATGTAGGGCGTGGTGAGCAGGTTCGCCACCCGGTAGCCCACTTTGTCCTCCTCGGTGAGATTTTTGCCGTAGACCCGGTTGACAATCTCCCGCTGGAGGGCGCGGAGCCGCTTGGTGTTGTTGACGTAGTATGTCTCCACACCGATGGGCGTGGTGTTCCCGTTATAATAGGTATCGTCTCTGGTTTTGGTCCAGAAATGGTCGATTTCATATTGCTGCTCATGGGCGTTGTAGCAGAAAGAGTGGGCGGCCATCAGGTTCATAATCTGCCGGTAATCCTCACCCCGCTCCGCCTTTTTCACCCGTTTTTCCAGGTCTTCAATCCGCTTGAGCAGTGCCTCGGTGGCAGGCATATCCATCTGTTTGCCTCCTTTTCCTTTTTTGAAAACTGTGGTATACTTACCTTAGTCCGCATAGGGCTTGACGATGATGTTGGGCTCCGTGTCTGCCCAGGTGTCGTAGGGCTCAGGCAGATGGGGCTCCCGGGCTGTCACAGTCCAGGGCTGATAGATAAAGGCGCCTTTCATTTCCAAATCCACAATGCCCGCGGCCCGGCGCGCCGCCGCATCGGCATAGGGGCCGTAGTCCATGGGATTGGGGTCATCGGGCCGGGCGGTGCCGTCCAGCTCGGGCATAATCTTGGCTGTATCCAGGTGGAAGTCTTCATAATCCCGGACGTGCCATACTTTCCACTGCCCTTCTTCGTTGACAAAGTCTCCGGAAAAGCGCTGGATGACACTGGAAGGCTCTGCCTTTCCCTCTGCATTCATGCGGGACATGGTGGAGAAGGACATCCAGACCCCCTGGGCAGTTTTCCTGTCCTTGGCCACCTCCACATAGGGGGAGCCCAGGATGTGGACCACCCGGTAGCCAGGGGCGTCGGTGTCGGTATAGTCGATGCCGTAAACCCGTTTGCCGATTGCCCGGGCCTCGGCTTTGGTAGCGCTGGTGCCTTGTACATAATATTGATAGATGCTGTCATACCCATAGTGGGCCTTATCACTGTGGGCATACATGACGTCTTCCTTGTCAATGGCCCAGTACTTTTGCAGTTCCTCTTCTTCCATGTGGAAGTAATAGCCATAGATGTGCCGCATCATGCAGTTGACAACCTGGCGGTAATCGTCTGCGTAGGCAGCGGCTGCCTTTGCCTCTGCCAGCTCTTTTTCCATTGCGTCCATTCGGGCGAGCAGTTGCTCCATGGTGGGTTCCATTCGCTGTCTCCTTCCGCGTTTATTTCCGGCGCAGGCCGGTGGGATACTATATCAGTCTGCATTGTAGCATCGGGCCTTTTGGCCGCCAATCTACACTTTCTGTATCGCAAACGGTTTATGATAAAACTATCTGATTTCTG
>CAZRNK010000088.1:0-7672 GCA_964601435.1 uncultured Oscillospiraceae bacterium
GGCCGCAACAGGCTATAAAGTTTAGAGGGGGATTTCAAAGGGGGATAGCCTTGGTCGGCTATCCCCCTTTGACGGCGTTTCTTTGGGCTCCACCCGTTTCTTTCGCTGGTGAAAGAAATGGGTGGAAAACTTCTTTTGGCTACTTTTTTTGCAGGAGCAAGAAAAGGAACGCCTTCGTCCCCTCGCAAGGGAAAAACTTTCTTTTGGTTTCTTTTCTTGAGAGCCAAGAAAAGGAACGCCTTTGTTTCTTTCACTGGCGAAAGAAAGGTGCCGCTGTTAATTCCGATAGTCGTTAATCAGGCAGCCCGCCAGGAGAATCCGCCGCTCATCGTCGGTGAGGGCGCCCAGGGAGAGGGTGAAGGCTTCCGCTTTTCCCCCGTCCAGGCGGTAGGCGGTGACACTCTCCGCCCCAGCGGCCACCGCCGCCCGAATCCCGGGGAGGTAGAGGAAGTCCCCATCGCCGAAGCAGGGCGCAGCCTCCATGGTAAAAGGCAGCATGCCCCAGTTTATCAGGTTGGAGCGGTAGCGCTTGGTGGCATACTCCCGGCAGATATTGGCCCCGCCGCCCAGCACCCGCTGGCAGGAGGCGGCCTGCTCCCGGGCGCTGCCGTCCCCGGGCTTTACGGCATAGATGACCGAGGCGATGCCCAGGTCCCGGGGCGCCGTCTGCTCCTGGCCGGGAATGGTGTGCACCGCATCCAGCGCCGCCTGCAGCGCCGGCGGGGTCGAGAGGTCCTCCCCCGCCTGGCGGGCGCGCTCCCAGCCCTGCACCTCCTTGGCCGCGGCCACATAGCCCGGCACCTTCCGGGAGAGGGTGAACTCCGCCAGGCGCAGGGGGTTGGAGCGGTAAGAGGAGGTCTCCCCGGAGGGGATGAGCTCGTCGGTGGTGGTGACCGGGTCGGTGATAAAGGCGGTGACCTTCAGCAGGAGGTTCTCCGCCAGGGCGGGAATCTCCGGCCAGTCCACAATATTGGGGCCATAGGCCAGCGCCTCCTCCGCCTTGGGACAGCCGCAGCCGCAGTACACCCGGCTCTTGTAAGCGGAGGCGTCATAGCGGTAGGGCGGCATGACAAAGTCAGGCATGCAGTCCGTGGCCGGGGTGAGGACGCCGCCGTTTTTCGCCGTGGCGGCGATGGAGCGGGCGTCCATCAGGGCCACACAGGCCGTCTGGGCGTCCGCCGGGCGGGCCCCCTCCCGGTAGGGGAAGTTCCGGGTGGTGTGGCGGATGCTCAGCGCGCCGTTGAAGGGCACGTCCCCCGCCCCGAAGCAGGGGCCGCAGAAGGCGGTGCGGATGGTGGCCCCCGCCTTTGTCAGCCGGGTAATGGCCCCCTCTTCCAGCAGGCCCAGCATTACGCTCTGGGAGGCGGGGTAAACGGAGAGGGCCTCCTCCCCACAGCCCAGGGGGGTGTCCCCGATGATGGCGGCGGCGGAGAGGATGTTCTCATAGCTGCCGCCGGCGCAGCCGGCAATCACCGCCTGGTCCACATGGAGGCGGCCGTCCACGAACTTATCCGTCAGGGAAATGGGCCGGCCCAGGAGCGCCGGGGCGCTCCTTTCAATCTCCCGGAGAATGTCCCCGCCGCTCTTTAGGAAGTCCTCGATGGCATAGGTATTGCTGGGGTGGAAGGGGAGGGCAATCATGGGGCGCACTGCGCTCAGGTCCACCTCCACCAGGGCGTCATACCAGGCCCACTCCGCCGGGGCCAGGGGTGCATATTCCTGCTCCCGGCCGTGGATGGCCAGGAATTCCCGGGTCTTTTCGTCCGTGACCCAAATGGAGCTGAGGCAGCTGGTCTCTGTGGTCATCACGTCCACGCCGTTGCGGAAGTCCTGGCTGAGGTTGGCCACGCCCGGCCCCACAAACTCCATCACCTTGTTTTTCACAAAGCCGTTCTGGAACGTGGCGCCGATGATGGCCAGGGCCACGTCCTGGGGGCCCACCCCGGGCTGGGGGGCGCCGGTCAGGTAGATACATACCACCTCGGGCCGCTTCACGTCATAGGTCTTGCCCAGGAGCTGCTTGACCAGCTCCCCGCCTCCCTCGCCGATGGCCATGGTGCCCAGGGCGCCATAGCGGGTGTGGCTGTCGCTGCCCAGAATCATCTTTCCGCAGCCGGCATAGCGCTCCCGCATGTACTGGTGGATGACGGCGATGTGGGGCGGGACATACTCCCCGCCATATTTGATGGCGGCGGAGAGGCCGAAGCGGTGGTCGTCCTCATTGATGGTGCCGCCCACAGCGCAGAGGCTGTTGTGGCAGTTGGTGAGGATATACGGGACAGGGAAGCGCTCCAGGCCGCTGGCCTTGGCGGTCTGGACAATGCTCACATAGGTGATGTCGTGGCTGGTGAGGGCGTCGAACTTCAGCCGGAGGGTATCCCCGGCGCCGCCCTGGTCATGGGCGGCCAGGATGGCCGCGGCCATGGTGCCCGCCGCCGCGTCCCGGGCGGCAGGGGGGAGGGGGGTCCCTTCCGGGACAATCTCCCGCCCGTTGTGGAGGTATACGCCGTGATGGGTCAGAGTAACCATGGTTTTTTCCTCCTTACAGCTTCTGGATGGTGTCCATGAGATAGTCCCCGAAGGCCCGGCAGGTGGCACCGTCGGGGCGGCCGGTGATGACGAGCTTTTTCTCTTCCTGGGTGCATTTGTCCAGGGCGGCATTGAGCCGGTCCGCCTTGTCCTGGAAGCCGATGTGGCTCAGGAGCATGGCGCTGGCCCGGAGCATGGAGCAGGGGTCGGCGTAGTCCGCCCGGCCCTCGGCCACCATCCGGGGGGCGCTGCCGTGGATGGCCTCGAACATGGCATAGCGCTTGCCCATGTTGGCGCTGCCGGCGGTGCCCACGCCCCCCTGGAACTCAGCGGCCTCGTCGGAGATGATGTCCCCATAGAGGTTGGGCAGCACCATCACCTGGAACTCCCGGCGGCGCTTGGCGTCCACCAGCTTGGCGGTCATGATGTCGGCATACCACTCATCGGTCTGGATTTCGGGATACTCCGCCGCCACCCGGTGGCAGTCGGCGAGGAAGTTGCCGTCGGTGGTCTTGATGACGTTGGCCTTCGTCACCAGGGAGACCCGGGTGTAGCCGTTCTTCCGGGCATAGTCATAGGCAATCCGGGCGATGCGCTCGCTCCCCTGGCGGGTGGTGACGGTAAAGTCCACCGCCAAATCCTCCGTCACGTTGATGCCCTTACTGCCCACGGCATAGGCCCCCTCGGTGTTCTCCCGGAAGATGACCCAGTCGATGCCCTGCTCGGGCACCTTCACCGGGCGGATGTTGGCGAACAAATCCAGCTCCCGGCGCATGGCCACGTTGGCGCTCTCGATATTGGGCCGGCCGTCCCCCTTCTGGGGGGTGGTGGTGGGGCCCTTCAGGATGACGTGGCAGCCCTTGAGGGCCTCCAGCACGTCGTCGGGAATGGCCTTGCCCGCGGCAATGCGGTTTTCGATGGTCAGGCCGTCAATGTCCCGGAAGCGGACGCGCCCGGCGGCCACCTGGTCTGCCAGCAGGAATTCCAGCACCCGCCGGGACTCCGCCGTGATAATGGGGCCAATCCCGTCCCCGCCGCAGACGCCGATGACAATCTCGTCCAAGGCGCCGTAGTCCAAAAAGTCCCCCTGGGCCTTCATGGCCTCCACACGCGCCAGCTGGCCTTCCAGTACCTGGCGGAAGTGGGCCAGGGCTGCTTCAATTCTCCCATCCATTTCCTTCACCTCAATTTAAATTTCCTGTGTCTGTAAAATATAGTCTCTGGCGTTTTTCACATGCTCGGCCATCAGGGCCTCCGCCCGGGCGCTGTCCCGGGCCTCCATGGCCTCCAGAATCCGCTGGTGCTCCTCGATGGCCCGCACCGAGCGCTCCGGGGAGGCAAAGGCCCGCCGCCGGAATCGGGAAATCATGTGGTGGAGCTCCGAGAGCACATGGCGCAGGGGGCGGCTGTTGCTGATGGCGTAGATTTTCTCATGAAACTGGGAATCCAAATCGTTCATCCGGTTGTCGCTGCCCCGCTGGCAGTAAAAGCGCTGGAGGGCCACCATCTCCTGGAGCTCCTGGAGGTCCGCCTCCGTACAGTGCTCCGCCGCCCACCGGGCGGCCAGCCCCTCCACATAGGTGCGGATTTCATACACATCCGCCAAATCCTTCCGGGAGATGCCCAGGACCACGGCCCCCTTGTTTGGGATGGCCTCCACCAGCCCCTTCTGCTCCAGCATCCGCAGGGCCTCCCGGACCGGGGTGCGGCTCACCCCCAGCTCGGCGGAGATTTTCAGCTCAATCAGGCTCTCGCCCGGGGCGCGCTTGCCGTTTAAAATCTCTGCCTCCAGGGTTTCAAACACCTGTTCACTCAGGGACGACCCCCCGTGGCGAAGGGGGGCCTCCTCCTTGACTCCTGTCACAATCCTATGCCTCCTGAAAACGGCCGGGGGCATATTGGGCAATCAGCGCCTCAATCTCCTCGTCGCTGATGACGGTCTCCCGGCCTGCCTCGTATTGGGCGTCTACCCAAGCTTTGATGGAAATCACCAGGGGGTCGTTTTTGTCCAGACGGGCCTCCCCCTCCAGGCCGTGGCGGGCGTTAATCCAGTAGGCGATGCCCGCCAGGCCGGAGGTGTTGCTGATGGCCACCATGGCGGGGCGGTTCAGAAGGAGCTGGGTATCAAAGATGTTGTAGATTTCCTCGTCCTTCTGGAGCCCGTCGGCGTGAATCCCCGCCCGGGTGGTGTTGAAGTTGCGCCCAATGAAGGGCGTCATGGCGGGAATCCGATAGCCGATGTTCTTCTCATAATACCGGGCAATCTCCGTAATGACCGTGGGGTCCATCCCGTCCAGGGTACCCCGGAGGGAGGCATACTCAAAGACCATGGCCTCCAGGGGGATATTGCCGGTGCGCTCGCCGATGCCCAGCAGGGAGCAGTTCACCGCGCTGGCGCCATAGAGCCAGGCGGTGGAGGCGTTGACAACCGCCTTGTAGAAGTCGTTGTGCCCATGCCACTCCAGCATGGCGGAGGGCACGTCGGAGTAATACTGCAGGCCATAGACGATGCCCGGCACACTCCGGGGCAGGGCCACGCCGGGGTAGCTGAGGCCATAGCCCATGGTGTCGCAAATCCGGATTTTAATGGGGATGCCCGCCTGATGGCCCATGTCCATCAGGGCGTTGACAAAGGGAACCACAAAGCCATAGAAGTCCGCCCGGGTGATATCCTCCAGGTGGCACCGGGGCCGGATGCCCATCTCCAGGGCCTGGGCCACGACGCTGAGGTAGCCCTCCATGGCCTGCTTCCGAGTTTTTCCCAGCTTTTTGAAGATGTGGTAGTCCGAGCAGCTCACCAGGATGCCTGTCTCCCGGATGCCGATGTCCTTGACCAGCTGGAAGTCCTTTTTGCTGGCCCGAATCCAGGTGGTGGGCTCCGGGTAGGCAAGGCCCAAATCCATGCACCGGCGCAGGGCCTCCCGGTCCTTGTCGCTGTAGACGAAAAATTCCGTCTGCCGCACCAGGCCCTTGGGCCCGCCCAGGCGGGAGAGCATCTTATACAAATCCACAATCTGCTCCACCGTGTAGGGCGCCCGGGACTGCTGGCCGTCCCGGAAGGTGGTGTCCGTCATCCAGATTTCCTTGGGCATGCCCATGGGCACCCGGCGGTGGTTGAAGGGGACCTTGGGGACTTCGGTATAGGGGTAGATTTCCCGGTAGAGCTCCGGCTCGGCCACGTCCTGCAAGGCGTAGTGGTAGCTGTCCTGCTCCAGGAGATTGCTTTTTATGTTGGGTACCAGCATGTTTTCCATCCTTTCTCCGCAGATTGTATACAATTATACAAGTATTATAACGGAGCGGAACAGAAAATGCAATGGGGGAATCTCCAGTTTTTCCGGGCAGGCGCCCACTTTTTCCGGTAAAATTCACACAAAATCGGCCCCTCTGCCCCCGGAGCGCAGAAAATGCCTTGACAAAAAAAGGCGCCCTGTGATATGGTTAGTGACAATAAAAGATACCGGCGAAGACAGAGAATAGTACCTCCCGGAGGAAGCGCAGAGAGGGGCCGGCCGCTGAAAGGCCCCGTGAATCCGGCAGGAAAGCCGCTCTGGAGCCTTGGCGTGAAGGGCCTTACGGCCTGCGTAGCTGCCAACGGGCGCCTCCCGTTACAGGGGCGCGCTGTGCGGTCTCCCCGGGGGAGCCAAGCAGCGGCTAAGTGCGAAGTGCGCCCTGATGGGCGTCCTTCGAATTTCGGTGGTAACACGGACTTTTGGTTCGCCCGAAGCAGATTTGCTTCGGGCGTTTTTGATTTTTTAAGGAGGCAAGCGCACTATGAAAACATTTGAAAAATCCACAAAGCTCGACGGCGTGTGCTATGATGTCCGGGGCCCCGTCCTGGATGAGGCCAACGCCATGGAGGCCCAGGGGGAGACGATTTTAAAGCTGAATATCGGCAACCCCGCCCCCTTTAGCTTCCAGGCGCCGGCCGCGGTGCTGGAGGCCCTCTCCACCAATCTCCGGGGCGCCCAGGGCTATTCCGACTCCAAGGGCCTCCTCGCCGCCCGGGAGGCCATCGCCGCCTACCACACCGGGAAGGGCATTGAAGGGGTCACGGCCGCAGACGTCTACACCGGCAACGGCGTCAGCGAGCTCATTACCATGACCATGCAGGGCCTGCTGGACAATGGGGACGAGATTTTGATTCCCGCTCCGGACTATCCCCTGTGGACCGGCGCGGCCACCCTGGCCGGGGGCAAAGTGGTCCACTATATCTGCGACGAGGCCTCCGACTGGCTGCCGGACCTTGCCGACATCCGCCGGAAGGTAACGGAGCGGACCAAAGGCATTGTCATCATCAACCCCAACAACCCCACCGGCGCCCTCTATCCCAGGGAGATTCTGGAGGGGATTGTCCAGATTGCCCGGGAAAAGGGGCTTATCATCTTTGCCGACGAAATCTATGACCGGCTGGTAATGGACGGCCTCACCCACACCTCCATCGCCGCCCTGGCCCCGGATGTGTTTTGCGTCACTTTCAACGGCCTGAGCAAGAGCCATCTCATCGCCGGCTACCGGGCGGGGTGGATGGTCCTCTCCGGGGATAAGGCCCGGGCAAAGGGCTATATCGAGGGGCTGAACATGCTGGCCTCCATGCGCCTGTGCTCCAATGTGCCGGCCCAGTACGGCATCCCTGCGGCGCTGAACTGCCTGGAGAGCACCAAGCCCCTGCTCCAGCCGGGCGGGCGAATCTATGAGCAGCGCCGGGTCATCTGCGACGCCCTGGAGGAAATTGAGGGCGTCAGCGTTGTCCGGCCCAAGGCGGCCTTCTACTGCTTCCCCAGGCTGGACATCAAGCGCTTCAATATTACCAATGACGAGCAGTTTGTCTTAGACTTCCTTCGGGAGAAGAAGGTCCTGCTGGTCCAGGGCAGCGGCTTCAACTGGCCGGAGCCGGACCACTTCCGCATTGTCTATCTCCCGGACGTGGGGGTGCTCTCTTCCGCGGCCTGGAAGCTGAAGGAATTCCTGGCCACATACAGGCAGAATGCCTGAGAGGGGAAAGCTTTTCTTGCGCGCCAAGAAAAGTGCCTCCTGTACCCGCTGGTGGAGTCGAAAAAAAGGGAAAATGTGCTATAATAATAAAGTTCGCAAATTGCAATAACAAGATGAACACTTCCGGGTAGATGGGACGGCAGTCAGG
>CAZRNK010000089.1:0-7646 GCA_964601435.1 uncultured Oscillospiraceae bacterium
GGCGGAGCTGAATAGGAGGAAAAGATGGAGCTTTGGCAGATGCGCTATTTTTATGCTGTGGCGACCATGGGCAATTTGAGCCGGGCTGCCCGGGCGCTGAATATGACCCAGCCGGCACTCAGCGCGGCCATTACCAAGCTGGAGGACGAGCTCAACTGCCAGCTTTTCGACCGGTATAAGGGCCGCATTTTCCTCAGCAGTGCGGGGCGGGAGCTGATGCGGTATGTGCCCGGCGTGCTGAAATCCGTGGAGGACCTTACGGCGGCCATGGGCCCCTATAACCAGAACCGCCATGCCATGCTGCCCATCCGGGTGGGCGGAACGGATTTGCGGCTGCTCCAGTGGCTGATGCGGGCCTATATGCAGGAGGCGCCGGGGGCCATCTTCAGCTGCGACTGCCGGGACGAGGGGCAGCTGAGTACGGATTTGGAAAACGAGCGGCTGGACTTTGCCATTGCGGAGACCATGGTGGGCAGCCATCTGTGCTGGACGCCGATTTTGACCGAGCGCGTGGTGCTCTACATGCCAAAAGGCCATCCGCTGTCGGAGAAGGAAACGGTATACAAGGCAGATTTGCGGGACATAGATTTTGTCCAGCTCCGGACTGCCGCCAGCGCAGACAAGCCCCACCCCTATGATTTTCAGCCCCGGATTCGGCTGCAAACCAATGACGCGGGGCTGGCCCTGGAGAGTGTGGGAGAAGGGGTGGGCGTGTCCCTGCTGCCGGAGCGCGTGCCCATGCTGTACGCCTCACCTGCCTGTCGTGAGGCGGTATGCCGCCGGGAAGTGCAGGATTTCCGGGAGGTGCGCACCCTGGGGATTGTCTTTAAAAAGGGTGTGGAGCTCATTGATACAGCCCAGCGGGCCTTCGATTTTATGGCGAATGCCCTGATACAGGCGGGAAAATAACCCCAGGGGCACAATAAGCCGCCGGTGCATCAAAAAAGCCTCGCAGAGTTCCGCCGCCCGCAGGCGGCGGAAGAAAGTGGAATCGTTTTTTCCGGGGACATGTGCCTCGGAAAAAACACTTCTCGCGGAGCGTGCGTGGGCTTTGTCCGCCAAGGCGGATAAAGCCTGCGCGAAGCGGAGCGCAATCCCCTTGTCGGAAAAGGCGCAGCCTTTTCCGACAGTCTCGATAGACAAAGCCCCGGTCAGCGACCGGGGCTTTGCCAAAAAGAGAGGAGTGTATCTGCGGCGGGGCAGGTGTGGGTTCCCGCCGCATAGAGAGGAAAAGAAAGGTATCAAATTGATTTGCCGGCGCCTGCCTATTGCTGAAGCGCCTGCTGGTCTACCAGCTCCACGTCCACCACAAAGGTCTCCCCATCCCGATAGATTGTGAGGAGCAGGACGTCGCCCACGGACATTGTCTCCTTGATGGCGTTGATTTCGTCGGTGGTGGTTACGGTCTGGCCGTTGACCTCGGTGATAATATCCCCGGCCTGTACGCCCTTCTTATAGGCGTCGGAACCCTCCTGCACTGCAGAGACATAGACCCCGTCCGGCAGGTCATAGAGCAACTCGGCGTCGCTGGGGATGGCCCCAACTGTCACGCCCAGCACAGGGCGGCCTGTCACATACCCCCAGGCAATCAGCTCATCCACCACTTCCTTCATGGTTACGGTTGGAATTGCAAAGCCGATGCCTTCAATGCTGGAGTAATAGGACATCATCTTCATATTGGTAAGTCCAATGACCTGTCCCTGCATGTTAATCAGGGCGCCGCCGGAGTTGCCTTCATTGATGGCGGCGTTGGTCTGGATGAGGGTCATGGTGTTGCCCTCGTAGGTAATATCCCGGTTGATGGCGGACACAATGCCGTCGGTCATGGTGCCCCGGAGCTCTTCCCCCAGGGGATTGCCGATGGCCACTACTGTATCGCCCACCGTCAGGGTATCCGAGCTGGCAAACTCCGCTGCGGGCAAGCCGGTGGCCTGAATCTTCAGGACCGCCAAATCGCTGGCTGCGTCAAACCCTACCAGCAGTGCATCATATTCTTCGCCGCTGTCCAGGGTGACAACCGCCTCGGAAGTGCCGTCAATGAGATGGTTGTTGGTAACAATATACCCATCGCTGGTGAAAATAATTCCGGTGCCCCAATAGGAGCCGGAGCTGCCTGTTGTGGTAATGGCCACAATGCTGGGGGCGCATCTTGCATAGATTTCCTGATAAGTGAGCTCCCCCCCGCCCGCCTGAACCAGCTCCAGGGTTACACCGGTGCCGGTTGTGGCTTTGGGCAGGTCATTGGTGCCGCTGACAGTACCGCTGTTGTAATAGTCCTCGAAGAAATCCTGATAGGAGTCATAGACCTCCTCGTCGTCCCCGTTATTCCAGTCATAGCTGGGGCGGTCGGTATTCTCTACGACAATTTCTCCGCTGACGCCCTCCCGCCAGGTTGTCCCCAGCCCCAGGACCGCAACCGCTGCAGCGGCCACCAGAACAAGGGCACAGACCACCAGCACCACATTCCGGCGGGTCTGCCGGCGGCGACGCAGGGGCCGCTCCCATTCGGCCTCCTCCCCATAGCGGGGAGAAGTGCCGGGGACGCGGTAGGGAGGTTGGTGTGGTGTGGGAGGAGCCGCGTCCACCGGCGGGGCATCGCCAATAGCCTCCGGGGTCGCATACCAATACTTGGGGTGCCCGGCCTTTTCCGGTGGCGTTGAATCCGGTGTGACCGGGTTGTGGTACCAATCAGCTCGGTACCCATCGTGCGCTTCTCTCATAAGAAGTTCCCCCTTGAGGTTGATTTGATTATACATCGTTTTTTTGTTTGATGTGTGAATACGCTGTGAATGTTTTGTGAATATTGCGCCCCGCCCTCTTTTTTCTGAAAAGGGCGCTTTTCCGCCGTTTTTCCCCTTTTTCCAGAGACAGGGTTATTTCCCGTTCTTCAACGTCAGGGAGAATACGAACTCTGTGACGCCGTCCCGGCTGCTGACTGTAATGTCCTCATCGTGGTCATTTAAGATGGTCTTGACGATATACAGCCCCAGTCCAACGCCGTCCCTGTCCTGGCTCCGGGATTTGTCCGTCTTATGGAAGCGGTCAAAAATCAGGGCCAGCTCTTCCGGCGGGATGGTCTCCCCCTGGTTTTTCACAGAGACAAAGGCCTTCCCCGACTGCCGCCACAGGCTCAGGCCAATGGTGGTCTTTTCAGGCGCAAACTTAATGGCGTTCTCCAGAAGATTATACACCACCTGGGTAATGCTGTCCATATCCCCCAGCACCTGAATGGGCTCCTCCGGAAGCTGGACATCCACATCCAGCCCCTTGGCCGTAATCTTCTGCTCAAAGTTAATCAGCGTGCGCGCCAGCACTTCATTGATATCAAAGGACTTTTTCCGGAGGGTCTCCGCCCCCTGGGACTGAATCTGGCTCAGCTCCAGCATCCGGCGCACCAGGCGGTTGAGTCGCTTGGTCTCGGAGGAAATGGTCTCCAGATATTTGTCCTGGCTCTCCGGGGGGATGGTGCCGTCCAAAATCCCGTCAGCA
The DNA here is from genome assembly GCA_964601435.1 of uncultured Oscillospiraceae bacterium. Lineage (GTDB taxonomy): Bacteria > Bacillota > Clostridia > Oscillospirales > Oscillospiraceae > CAZRNK01. The sequence goes on from CAZRNK010000089.1 coordinate 3,490, forward strand.
AAACCGGCGATGGTGGTCATGGGCGTCTTCAGTTCATGGGAGATGTTGGCCACAAACTCCCGGCGGCGCTGCTCAGACTTCTCCAGGGCGTCCGCCATAGCGTTAAAGGCCCCGGTGAGCTCACCCAGCTCATCCTCCCGGCCCTCATCCTCAACCCGGACGGAGAAGTCCCCATGGGCAAAGCTGTGGGCAGCCCGCACCATCTGGTTCAGAGGCCGGGCCTGTTGCTTGGAGGCGATGAAAGAAATCATCATAGTCAGGAGCATGATGACAACCGCCACGGCAAAATACACCGACATAAAGGCCCCCCAGGCCGACATCAGGGTGGTGCTGTCCGAGCCTACAAAAACATAGCCTATGGGTGCCTGGCTGCTTTGCACAGCAATCGGTTTCGCCACTACATAATAGGTTTTGCTGTAAAAGCCCCCCAGAGTGGTGAGCTGGCTGTATTCCCCGGTGGTGTTGACCGTATGGAGAACGCTGGCGGGAATGACCTTTCCCAGGTGCTCGCAAACCAGCTCCATATCCGAGCAGGAGGCCACGGTACCATCTGTATCCGTAATAAAGATATGATGGCTGGTAATTCGGGATACCACACTGCTAATCAGGCGCAAATCCCAACTGTCTACATTCCCCTGAGAGCTGAAGGCCACTGCATAGCGGACCACCTCGTCGGCCTCACTGGAGAGAGACTCCTGCCGCTCTGAAATCAGAAAGCTCCGGGCCAAAAACACAAAAGACAGCCCAATAATGAGAAAGCTCACCAGTACCAGGGAGGCAGTAAAGACAAAATTGCGAAAATACAGACTTTTACGCATAAAGCATCCGGCCTAATCGTCCAACACTTCGAATTTATAGCCCACGCCCCAGACTGTCTTCAGCGACCACTTGTCCGAGACGCCCTCCAGCTTTTCCCGGAGGCGCTTCACATGGACGTCCACCGTCCGGGAATCGCCAAAATAGTCAAACCCCCAGACCTCGTCCAGGAGCTGATTGCGGGTATAGACCCGGTTGGGCGTGGAGGCCAGGTGGTAGAGCAGCTCCATTTCCTTCGGCGGCGTATCCACCCGCTTGCCGTCCACAATCAGCTCATAGGAATCCAAATTGATAACCAGCTTGTCAAAGGTGAGCTTCTTTTCCTTGGGCTTGTCCCCGTCCTCGCTGCGGCGCATGACCGCGTGAATCCGGGCCAGGAGCTCCTTGACCTCAAAGGGCTTGGTGACATAGTCGTCCGCCCCCATCTCCAGGCCGGAAATTTTATCGAACGTCTCCCCTTTTGCCGTGAGCATAATAATGGGCACCCTGGACTCCTTCCGGATTTCCCGGCATACCTGCCAGCCATCCATCACCGGCAGCATCAAATCCAGCAGCACCAAATCCGGCTTCTGGCTCTCAAACTGGCGCAGGCCCTCACCGCCGTCCCCGGCGATAATCACCTCAAAACCGTCCTTTTCCAGATACATCCGAAGCAGGTCGGCAATGTTTTTATCGTCCTCTACAACCAGTGCCTTCTTTGCCACAATAACCCCCTCCTCTTTCTTGAAAATTCATAGAATTTTACTGATGTAACATATTATAATCCCGCCTGTGGCGGAAGGGTGAACAAACTGTAAAAAGTCCCTGGAAATACACGGATTTTCTCCCCAGGGCACACCCTTTTCCCGCGCTGCGCATAGAATAGCCCAGGCAGTTTCTCTCTGTCTATAAGACAAAAGCAAGAAGGTTTTTTCATGTCTCAATACGCCACGCTGGCCACCCTGAATCCTGGCGAAGAAGCCCGCGTTGCCGGTCTCACAACCCAAGGCGCCATGCGCCGCCGGCTACTGGATTTGGGCCTGACAGCCGGCAGCCAGGTGCGCTGCCTCTTTCGCGGCGCCTTCGGGGGGCCTACCGCCTATCTCATTCGGGGCGCCGTCATCGCCCTGCGCCGGGCCGACGCCGCAACTGTCCAAATCCTGCCATAGAGCGCCAAATATGCAAAAGGTTCCTGCGCCTCTCCCTGCGCTGGGCTGAAAGGAGCCGTCCATAGAAATGATTCCACCCATCTCTTCCGCTGCCAAAAGAAATGGGTGGAAATCCCGAACTTTACTTCTTCTCTGTTTCCCTTACGAATTTTTCGTCAGCACGCTCTCCACAACATCGGCCACGTGCTCGCAGGCGTCGGCGCACTTCTCCAGGTAGATGTACACCTCCCGGGTGGCCAGAATGTCCATGACATCCTTGCAGGCGGTGTGCAGCTCGTGCATGCTGGAGATAAAGAGCTGGTCCGCCTCTTCCTCCATGGTGTTGATATGGATGATGTGGTTATGCAGGGTTTTGGAGTGCTTGAAGTCGGCAAACTCCACCATCATGTCCTTGACCGACTCACAGCAGCGGATGACGACTTTGGCCAGCTTCAGGGCGTTGGGGTTGATGTGCTGCACATTGTTATAGTAAATCCGAATCAGCACATCTTCAATCTTGTCTGTCATCTCGTCAATGCACTGGCTGAGGAGCATAATGTCCTCCCGCTCCAGGGGCGTAATAAAGGCCTTGACCAGGGCGTCCAGGAGTTCGTGCTTCTTCTCGTCCGCAGCGTGCTCCACCTCATGGATTTCGTCCAGCTTCTCCCGCAGGATGGCCGGCTCAAAGTCCTCCATAATCTGCTCCAGCAGGTGGGCCGCCTGGCAGGCCAAATCCGTACAGGTGATGAAATTGTCAAAATAAAAAGCGTCCGGCTTTTTCGCCATAGTCTGTCTCCTCTTTCGTCGCGTTCAGAATTTTGTTCTCTTTCTGCCATTAAAAAATAAACATAAACAGCTTCGCCATGGCAAAACTGATCAGTCCGCATCCAGGGAAAGTGAAAATCCAGGTGAGCATCATATCTTTCACGACGCCGAAGTTGATGGCCGAGATGCGCTTCACCGCGCCCACGCCCATAATTGCGCTGGTCTTGGTGTGGGTTGTGGAGACAGGGATGCCGAACAGGCTCGAGAGCAGCAGGCACAGCGCCGCGGACAAGTCGGCGGAAAACCCCTGGTATTTCTCCAGATGGACCATGTCCATGCCTACGGATTTGATAATCTTCTCGCCGCCCACACTGGTGCCCACGCCCATAACCACGCTGCACAGCAGCATCAGCCAAACGGGGATGGTAGCGCCTACGACGCTGCTCTGCCCGTTGCAGAAGGCCAGGCCCAGAAACAGCACGCCGATGAATTTCTGCCCGTCCTGGGCGCCATGCATAAAGCTCATGGCCGCGGCGCCGAAAATCTGCGCCCCCTTGAAAAAGCGGTTGGTCTTGCGCCGGTCCATGCCCCGACAAACAATCGTAACCATCTTGCATACGCACCAGCCGATGGCAAAACCCAGAATCAGGCTGAGCACCAGGCCGTAGAGCACCTTGGCCCATTCGGACATGTTGATGCCCTCAGTGCCGTTGTGGATGGCGATAGCCGCACCGGAGAGGCCGGCAATCAGGCTGTGGCTCTCGCTGGTGGGGATGCCGAAAAATGAGGCGCCCACACTGTAGACCACAATAGAAAACAGCGCCGCACACAGGGCAATCAGGGCGTCCTGCGTGTTGCCGCCAAAATCCACCATATTGCTGATGGTGGAGGCCACAGCGCTGTTAATCTGTGTCATAATCAGCACGCCCAGGAAATTGAAAACCGCACTCATCAAAATGGCGGAGCGCACATTCATACATCGCGTTGTGATGCATGTGGCAATGGCGTTTGGCGCATCCGTCCAGCCATTGACAAAAATGACGCCCAGCGTGAGCAAAACCGTGACCAGGAGCACGGGGTTTGAGCTCATCTCCCGGATAAAACTTGAAAATGACACATCCATCATATAGTCTTTATCTCCCTAAATCTAAAATGGGCAAAAAAGACAGGCGAACTTCTTCTCGCGCAGAAGCTCCGCCCACCACGTACCAGAGGGAACTCTCAAAGAACTGTTCAATTTTGGAAACATGCAGCCGGCGCCGGCCCCATTGCCGTCCGCTTTATGCCAGGCTACAGCTTCAGTATAACAAACTGAATGCCCCCACGTCAATATAAGAAAAAATTTTTGTTAATTTCTCGTAAATTCAGAGATTTTGTCCTTTGCACAATCCCGCTTCTTGACAGCTTCTCTCCCAAAGGCTACTATATCAGTAGCCTGAACAACAAATT
>CAZRNK010000090.1:0-7570 GCA_964601435.1 uncultured Oscillospiraceae bacterium
AATGGTGTGTCGCGACTTCATTTTACCAGAGGACTGCAAACCATGTCTCTTTTTATCTACTTTTCAATTTGCGAAACTTATTGTACCTTATCGAGTCATATAGAAAAATACACAAAGTCAGATGGAAAATTAAGAGAGAAACTAAGATATTAAATAAAAATATAAAATATGAAAGAATATCAGGGATTAGAAGGATATAAAATCAAGAATAATTTTCTTTGATTGGCAGGATTAGACATCTGATTACAATAAATTAAATTTGTTTACAAAAAATCCACAAAAATATATTGAAAAAACCGAGCAAAGAGGGTATTATGTAAAATAAATTGTCCAAGGATGTTTTCATAAGGGAGGAGAACCAATGTCGAGCAGAATTTTTCAGAGCGTCATTGTCCAAATGAAGGAGGCCACCGAGCGGTGCATGGGCGTCGTGGATGACCAGGGCTATGTTGTGGCCTGCAGTGAGTTGTCCCTGATTGGCTCGCATTTGGATTACCTGCAGGAGCTTCCCAACGATTTAACCGAGCAGGTGTTTACCGCCGGGAATTCCACCTTTAAGTTCCTGGGCGGTCTCAGCACCCGGATGGATTATGCGGTATTCGTAGAGGGGACGGACGCCACCGCCCGCTGCGTCTGCATTTTGGCCACAGTGGCGATGAATGAGGCCAAGGCCAATTATGAGGAAAAACACAATAAAGCGACCTTTGTAAAGAATATTATTTCCGACAACATTCTCCCGGGGGATGTCTATGTCCGGGCCAAGGAGCTCCACTTTGTAGCGGACGTGCCCCGGGCTGTACTGCTGATTCGGCAGCTGGAGAAATCAGATGCCACAGCGGTGGAGATTATCAGCAACCTGTTCCCCGACCGGCAGAAGGACTTTGTCATCAGCACCAGCGAGGCGGACATTGTGCTGATTAAGGAATTGGATCCCGGCTTTACCTCTGAGGACATTATGGCCATGGCCGTTTCCATTGAGGAGACCCTCAGCTCTGAGCTCCTGGTGAAGACCGTCATCGGCATTGGCTCCCCGGCCCGCCACCTCCGGGAGCTGGCAGACCGGTATAAGGAGGCCCAGACCGCCATTGAGGTGGGGAAGGTCTTTGAAACGGAGAAGTCCATTATTAATTATGAGAATCTGGGCATTGGCCGCATTATTTATCAGCTGCCCACAACGCTGTGCGAGATGTTCCTCTCCGAAGTGTTTAAGAAGAATCCCATAGAGTCCCTGGACCAGGAGACCCTCTATACCATTAATAAATTCTTTGAGAACAACTTGAACGTGTCGGAGACCAGCCGGAAGCTGTTTGTCCACCGGAACACCCTGGTGTACCGCCTGGAAAAGATTAAAAAGCTGACGGGGCTGGATTTGCGTGAATTCGACCATGCGATTGTTTTCAAAGTTGCGCTCATGGTGAAAAAATATCTCAACACCCAGAACACCAAGCGCTCGGTCTAAAGTTATTCACGTAAGCGAGGATTTTCAGCCATGGTTCACATGAAGGATGTCACAATGACCTATGACAGCGGCACAACAGCTGTCAACCATGTTGACTTTGATATAGGCCCCGGGGAATTTGTCTTCCTGGTTGGGCCCTCCGGCAGCGGCAAGACCACGATGATTAAGCTCATCACCGGGGAGGTCCGGGCCAATGAAGGTGAAATCGAAATCAACGGCTTTGATATGCGCACCATCAAGCGGCGCAAGCTGCCAAAGCTGCGCCGGACGCTGGGGGTAATTTTCCAGGACTTCCGGCTGATTGAGGACAAGAATGTCTATGAAAATGTGGCCTTTGCCATGCGGGTTGTGGGCGCCTCCACCCGGGAAATCCGGGAGCGGGTCCCCCATGTCCTGGAGCTGGTGGGCCTGGAGGGGCGGGAGAAGCGCCTGCCCCAGGAGCTCTCAGGCGGCGAGCAGCAGCGCGTCGCGGTCGCCCGCGCCCTGGTGAACAGCCCCGGCATGATTATTGCGGACGAGCCTACAGGCAACCTGGACCCGGTAAAGAGCCTGGATTTGATGCTCCTGCTGGAGAAAATCAATGAGCTGGGAACCACTGTGCTGGTGGTAACCCACGAAAAGGAGCTGGTCAACTCCTTCTCCAAGCGGGTCGTGGCGATTCAGGACGGCCGAATTATCAGCGACGGAATGGATGGGTATTTCAACTATGAATAAGTTTCGGTATTTGATGAAAGAGGGCTTTAAAAGCATTTTTACCCATGGCTTTATGTCCTTTGCCTCCATCACGATTATCGTCGCCTGCCTGCTGATTATGGGTAGTTTTTCCCTGCTGGCCATCAACATTGACAATATGATTCAGGATTTGGAGGATGACAACCAGGTGGTGGCCTTTGTGGACGAGACCCTCTCGGATGAGGACGCCCGCTCTATACAGTCCTATCTGGAGGCATTGCCCAATGTAGCGGAGGTGCAGTTTGTCACCCGGGAAGAGGCAATGGAGAGCTTCGCCGAGGATTATCCCGCTGAGCTCTTTGAGGGGATTGAGTCCACCGTTTTCCGCCACCGTTATGTGGTGTATATGGATGACATCAGCCTGATGGCAGAAACGGTGACAGAGCTGGAGAATGTCCCCGGCATTGCAGATGTCAACGCTTATCTGGAGATTGCCGAAGGATTTGTCACGGTGCGCAATGTCATCTCCATCATTTCCCTGGTGCTGGTGGTGATTCTGGTGATTATCTCCGTCTTTATTATGGCTAACACCATCAAGCTCACCACTTTTGGACGGCGGGAAGAGATTGCCATCATGAAAATGGTGGGTGCAAGCAATGCCTTTATCCGCTGGCCCTTTATTGTGGAGGGGCTGGTGCTGGGGCTGGTTGGCGCGGCCATCGCCTTTTTTGCCCAGTGGGGCATCTATGTCCTGGTTTGCGACCGGGTCATGGAGAGCATAGCCGGCAATATTGTGACCGTTGTGCCCTTTACCGCCCTGATGCTGCCGGTCGCACTGGTGTTTCTGGGCATCGGCCTGGTGGTGGGCGCCTTCGGCGGCGTCATCGCCATTCGGAATTATTTGAAAGTATAGCGGCCTGTGCCGGATTTTCCCGCAGGCGGGCTTTCAAAATAGAGAGATACTTTTTTCGCAGGTTGGAGGAGAGACATACATGGTGAAAAAAAGAAAGATTTTTTCGTCAATCCTGTGCATTATTTTGGCGCTGCTGATGATTTTGTCCGTACTTATTACGGTCATCTCATCCGTCTCCGCCCAGGCGGTCAGCCAGAGCGATATTGATGCCCTGAAAGAAGAGCAGAGCACCATCAATGCCCAGCAGGAGGCGCTCCAGTCGGAGATTGCGGAGCTAGAGGAGCAGGAGGCGTCTGTCCTGGCGCAGAAGCTGGCCCTGGACCAGCAGAACGAGCTGGCCCGCCAGGAGATTGAGCTCATCAGCGAGCAGATTGATATTTATGACAATCTTGTCGCTCTGAAGGCTGCGGAACTGGAGGAGGCCCTTGCAGTGGAGCAGGAGCAGACGGAGCGCTTCCGCGCCCGGATGCGGGCCATGGAGGAGCAGGGGACCCTGGGGTACCTGGCAATCCTGTTCCAGGCCACTAGCTTTTCCGATTTGCTGAGCCGGCTGGATACTATCGGCGAGGTCATGGCCTATGACAATGAACTGGAGGAAGCCTACATCGCCTCTCGGGAAGAGGTGGAGACGCTGAAGGCGGAATATGAGGAAATCCAGGCTGAGCAGGAGGCCACAAAAGTGGAGCTCCTGGCCAAGCAGGCGGATTTGGAAAACCAGATTGAGAATGCATACACGCTCCTAGCCTCTCTGGCCAATGATATCGATGCCCGCGAGGCGGCCTACGCGGACTTTGTCGCAGACGAGGCGCGTATTGAAGCGGAGATTACCGAGATGATTGCGGAGCTGGAGCGGCAGGAGGAAGAGGCCCAGGCAGCGCAGGCCGCGGGCGGAGTTGTCACTGGCGGTGGGAACGGCACCACCGGCAGCACGGGCACCTATTACTGGCCGCTGCCGGGGTATTCTCCCGGTTCTGCCTATGGCTGGCGGATGCACCCCATCTGGCATGAAATGCGCTTTCACTCTGGTGAGGACATCGGCGCGCCCTCCGGAACGCCCATCTATGCGGCCGATGGCGGCACTGTCACCATGGCCGGACTCAACGGTGGCTATGGCAACTGCGTTATGATTAACCATGGCAATGGTCGTGTTACGCTCTATGCCCACATGAGCTCGTTTGCAGTCTCCGTCGGGCAAACTGTCAATCAGGCGGAGGTCATCGGATATGTGGGCTCCACCGGTGTCTCTACCGGTCCCCACCTCCACTTTGAGGTGCGTATCAATGGCAGCACCACAGACCCCAAGCAATATACATACATCAACGCATCCTTCTAAAGCTGTAAATACGTAAAATGGCAATTCGCCGGATCTACTAAAGGCCGGGCAGAACTTCTGTCCGGCCTTGTTTCAGTTTTGTATGCGCTTTTATCCAAGGGGGAATTTCCATGAAGAAGAAATTTAGCATGTCGGCGTTGGTCCTGACCGGGTGTGCCGCTGTGCTGTGCACACTGGTTGTGTCCATTGGTATGGTGCTCTATCGCTTCGGCGGCTTGGACTATCTGCGCAGCGCGCTGAAGGTTGTGACGGTCATGGAAATTGCCGAGGAGCGCTATATCGGCGATGTGACCCTGGAAGAACTCACCGACGGTGCCTCCGCAGGGGTAATTGATGTGTTAGACCAGTGGAGCTACTATATGGATGCGGAAAGCTATCAGAGTTATCTCCTCTATTCCCAGAACCAGTATGCTGGCATCGGGATTACCATCTCCTTATCGGAGGAAAACGGGGAACTGGAGATTGTATCGGTTACAGAGGGCGGCCCGGCTGAGGCTGCGGGCCTGGAAGCGGGGCAGGTTATCCTGAGCGTGGACGGCACCGCCGTGGCGGGGATGACCACCTCGGAGGTGCGCGCCTTAATCCAGGCCCGGGTAGGGGACAGTGTGGAAGTGCAGGTCCGGGATGCCAACGGCGAGACGCAGACATATCAGGTAAACTGTGAGGTTCTGGAGACTACGGTGGTCACCTCTGAAATGCTGGAGGGGAACATCGGGTATATTGACATTGCCAATTTTGAAGACGGCTGTGCCGAGGATGCCATTGCGGCAGTGGACGCCCTGATTGCACAGGGAGCCGAGTCCTTGATTTTTGATGTCCGGGATAATCCGGGCGGCAAGGTGTCCGAGCTGGTGGAGTTTTTGGATTATCTGCTGCCGGAGGGGGACTTGTTCATCAGCGTGAATAAGGATGGCTCCGAGTCAGTGCGAACCTCTGAGGCGAGCTGTATTGAGCTGCCCATGGCGGTTTTGATAAACGCCAACAGCTACTCTGCTGCGGAGTTCTTTGCCGCTGCTCTGGAGGAATATGACTGGGCGGAGACCGTGGGGGAGGCCACCACCGGCAAGGGCCGCAGCCAGGTTACCATTACCCTCTCCGACGGCAGCGCCGTCCACCTGTCTACCCAGAAATACCTCACCCCCAACCGGGTGGACTTGTCCGAGGCAGGTGGGCTGACCCCGGACTACCCGGTGACGCTTTCGGGGGAAAGCGACACCCAATTGGCGGAAGCGATAAAAATCCTGTCTTGACAGCGGACACGATTGCCGATATAATATTATGCTGTAAATTCACTCATTATTTCTGTATGGAAGGACATAAATCATGGCAAACGAGACGAAATTCAAGATGAGCCAGGAGCGCCTGGACGAGCTGAAAGAGGAGCTTGTCTACCTCCAGACAGTCCGGGAGAAGGAAGTTTCGGAGCTGATTAAGGAAGCGCGGAGCTTTGGCGACCTGTCGGAAAACAGCGAGTATGACGAGGCAAAAACAGAGCAGGGCAAGCTCTACTCCAAGATTGCTGAGCTGAAGAACCTGATTGAAAATGCAGAGGTGATTGAGCGCATCCAGGACCACAGCGGCAAGGTTGTGCTGGGCAGTACGGTCCGGGTCCGGGATGTCCAGGAGAACTGCGAGGAGGAGTACCAGATTGTAGGTTCTCAGGAGGCCAATCCCATGCATGGGCGGATTTCTGACGATTCCCCCTTTGGCGCTGGCCTGCTGGGCCACGAGGTGGGCGAGACAGTGGTCATCGAGGCCCCTGCAGGGCAGATGCATTTTGAGATTCTGGAAATCCGCAACAGCTAATGGCTGCTTCTACCGGCTGGAGAACCCTTTTTCCAGCCGGTAAACAATATTTGCCCCATTTGCAGTTTTTGTGGAGCGCAGGCGGGGCGGCAAAGTGAGGGGTTTGTGATGCAAGAAGAAAAGACTGGCGGTGCCCTGGAGCAGGAGGATTTATCCGAAATTCTGCGCATTCGCCGGGAGAAGCTGGAGAAGCTGCAGGGGGAGGGGCGCGACCCCTTTACCCAGACCCGTTATGTCCGGAGCACCTACAGCACAGATATTAAAGAGAACTTTGAGGCCATGGAAAATCAGGACGTATCCCTGGCCGGCCGGATTCTGTCCAAGCGGGACATGGGCAAGGCCTTTTTCGCGGACCTGCAGGATGATAAAGGCCGGATTCAGCTCTATGTCCGCGTCAATGATTTGGGCGAGGAGGCCTTTCAGGAGTTCAAGCGCTGGGACATTGGGGACATTATTGGTGCGGAGGGCTTTGTTTTCCGCACCCGCCGGGGGGAAATCAGCGTCCACTGCAAGTCGGTGACGCTGCTTTCCAAGTCGCTGCGGCCTCTGCCGGAGAAGTTCCACGGGCTGACGGATTTGGAGACCCGCTACCGCCAGCGGTATGTGGATTTGATTGTCAATCCCGAGGTGCGCAAGACCTTTGAAATCCGCAGCCGTTTTATTGCCTATGTGCGCCGGTTCCTGGATGCCCGGGGGTTCATGGAGGTGGAGACGCCGGTCCTGAACACCATCTCCGGCGGCGCCACGGCCCGGCCCTTCATTACCCACCACAATACTCTGGACATTGATATGTATCTGCGGATTGCCACAGAGCTGCCCCTCAAGCGGCTCATTGTGGGCGGCATGGAGCGGGTTTATGAGATTGGCCGCATTTTCCGAAATGAGGGGATGGATACCAAGCACAACCCGGAGTTCACCACGGTGGAGCTCTATCAGGCCTATGCGGATTTCAACGACATGATGGACCTCTTCGAGGAGCTGCTCTCCAGCGCCGCCAAGGAGATTCTGGGGACCTATCAGACTGTTTGGCAGGGGGAGGAGATTGACTTGACCCCCGGCTGGCCCCGCCTGCCTATGCATGAGGCAGTGAAACAGTATACGGGCCTGGACTTCATGGCCATCACCAGCGATGCGGAGGCGGTAGCCGCGGCCAAGTCCCTGGGGGTGGAGCTGCCGGAGACGGCGGACAAGACCTGGGGCAACGCCCTCTACGAGGTGTTTGACCAGAAGGTGGAGGAAAAGCTTGTCCAGCCCACCTTTATCACCATGCACCCGGTGGATGTCTCGCCTCTGGCCAAGCGCAGCCCCAAAGATGGACGGCTTACAGAGCGCTTTGAGCTCTTTATCTGCCGCACCGAGCTGGACAACGCTTTCTCCGAGCTCAACG